>JANLRG010000218.1:0-1595 GCA_031361545.1 Bacteroidota bacterium | reverse complement strand
GACTACATTCAAAAAATATCCTGTTTTAGGGCTTTTAATATGCCTTATCTTTCTTCATTTCTTCAAAGATGATAGGAATGAAATCAACACACAATATCAAACATTACTACCCTCGTTGAAATCAGAGCCTTTGAAAGCCTTGCCGCAGCTTGAAAGTCTGCTATCACGGGCTGAAAAACAGTTGGACGCACAGGATACTTTATTAGCGAACCTTTACTTTAGTACAGGTAAAATACACCTTGATTATGAATTAAACAGCAATAAAGCATTAGATTTCAATGAAAAAGCACTGCGCATTCGGATAAAAAGCCTACCGCCCAATAGTCCTAAATTGACTCAAAGCTATCACAACACGGCTATCATTTTACGTCGCCGCAACCGCTACGAACAAGCGAAAGCCTACGCCACTAAAGCCATTGAAATAAAAATGGCGGCTGCCAAAATAGACACGGCGTCATTAATACGCTCTTATTACGAATTAGCCCTTTCCACACGCCTTTCTGGTGATTACTCGGAAGCCATTAATATTGCTAATAAAGTGCACCAATTAGCGGTGGCGGTGAAGGACACCTTCAATATAGGTGAAAGTTTTATCACGCTGGGTAGTGCTTATTATTCTCTCAATAATTACCCCAAAGCCGTTGATAATTACACTCAAGCACTCACTATTTTTAAAGAAGGCATCAAAAGAAATGGGGCGTTGCCTTTCAAAAGAGAAGCCGCTATTTGCTTGAGTAATATCGGCACGACTTATCGTGAACTCAATGAATCTGCTCTTTCGCTCACTTATCTGGAACAAGCGCGCCAAGCGTATTTAGAAGTATTCAGCATCACAAAAGACTCAATTGTATTGATAAATGCAGCCAATGCCGTATTTGAAGCAGGTAATGTCATTGCGAGAAATGTGGCAACTGAGGGGGGCATGAAAAATTATACAGCAGCTCTAAAACATTATGACGCCGCTCTGCAAATGTTCGGCGATGCAAAACACCCTTTTGTGGTTGAATGTCATACAGCGATAGGCGATATTTTATTGAAACAAAATAATACAGCTGCCGCTTTAAGAGCCTATCAAAATGCCATCAATGTGGGCGTCGGAGGCTTGAAGGAGGACAATATTTTAAAAAATCCTCTTCTTTCGGATATTGTTTTTCCAGAATTGCTCACCGCCTTTTCAGCAAAAGCTAAGGCTTTATTTGATAAAAATGATATGCAAGCTGCTTTTGAAACCATTGAAAAATGTGATACCATCATCAGCCGGTTGCAGCAGACGTATCAAGCGGATAATTCAAAGTATTTTCTCGCAGAAAAAGCATTGTCTATTTATGAAAAAGGCATTGTTTCCGCCTCAAAACTGTATGAAAAAACAAGTGATAAACGCTATGCCGATGCCGCTATCGCCTTTTGCGAGCGCAATAAAGCCATCGTTTTGTTAGAAAATCTCAAAGATGCCCGTGCAAAAAACTTTGGAGGTGTGCCAGATACTTTGCGCCAAGAGGAACGCAATCTGAAAGCCGATGTCGCCTATTTTGAAAAGCAACTTTACGAGGCAGGCGATTCCTTAAAGCCTAAATTTCAAGATGCTGTATTTGATG
>JANLRG010000205.1:0-5138 GCA_031361545.1 Bacteroidota bacterium | reverse complement strand
TCGAATCCCTCTTTCTCCGCGCTTGAAAAAACGTCCTGCTTTGGCAGGATTTTTTTTTGGGGAAAATTTTATCGGTGGCTTTTTTATATTTCACTATTTACTTAATCTGGCACTGGAACTGGATCCGTAAAGTCAAGGACTGGTAGCAAGAAAGCACCGTTACAAAAGCTCAAGGTTTTGCTCTACAGAATTGAAAGAAATAATTTAATAAACTTACATTTGTTGAAACAGGTGTGATAATTTTAAGGTTTTGGGTGCAGATATTCGAAAAAAATTACAAACTTGTATTCCAAAAAAAAATTCAAGGATAGCAAACTAACAACCGCTAAAAATTAAACACAACAGTATTTGCACTTTGATTGGTATAAAAAATTATATGCAAAATAGATAATGGCAATTGACACTTTACAAACTCTAGAGGTGATTGAGGCAATGGAAAATTTCATTGCAAGAGAAAGACCGCCGGAAAATATCAGACATGAGTTGGACATCGGCTATAAAATAGAAGGCCAAAGTATAATTGTGTTTGAGATAAGACCTCAATGGAATAAGCCAGAAATCATCCGCGAATCTCCTGTTGCCAAGACTACTTTTGTGAAAGCTAAAAATCATTGGAAAATATTTTGGATGAGAGCAGATTTAAAATGGCACACTTATTCGCCAAATCCGATAGTTAAAAAAGTAAGAGAATTTACAAAACTTGTTGAAGAAGATAATCATAGTTGTTTTTGGGGTTGAAAAGATATGTTAGTGCTTCTTTTTTCAATTTCAATCTAAAATTCACAAAACAATTTCTCAAAACAAGAATGAACAATTGTCATATCCTTGACATTTCTAAGTCAATTAATTTATTCACTTATGAGAAATAAATTAAAGGAATTAACCCATTAAGAGTATCAATAAATTTTCTACATTTGAAAAGAATGAAGATTCAATTCACATCAAGTAATTAGTCTAAACAAAAAACACACTTCATAGTAAAAGAAACGTCCAACATCTAACTAAGAAGAGAATATTTTGAATTGAATTATAAATCTCGATCATTCATTTGAATGATGCATATTAATTATACAATAACAATGGCCAAGAAAGCTGATAAAATTAAACCAAAAAAAAAAGTTTCAAATCTGAAAAAAGAAAAAGCATCTAAAAAATTGTCAAAGTTAAAAAAAGAAGTACTTCCTGAAAAAGTTGAACTACCAGCTGCTGTTGAACCAGAAGTTAATGTTGAAGAATTAAAATCAACTATTGTAAAACTAAATTTTCAGTTGGAGCAAACTAACATGCAGTTAGACCAGTTCGCACACACAACAAGCCACGAACTCCAAGAACCGTTGCGCAAAATTATTATATTCTCAAAAATATTACAGCAAACCGAAAAAAAACTCACTTCAGAAGAAATTAAAAAATACCTTGAAAAGATTAATACTTCATCTGTCCGTCTTAAAAAGCTGATAGAAGAAATGCTCAACTTTGCGAGAGTAACAAATTACGAAAAATTATTACTGAAAACGGATTTAAATGAAATATTAAGAAACACTCTGTTTGACTTTGAACTTCTCATTGAGGAAAAAAAGGCAGAAATAATAGTTCATAAGCTTCCTTTAATAGAAGCTGTTCCTTTCCAGATGAATCAACTTTTTTACGACATTATTCATAATGCACTTAAATTTTCAAAGGCAGATGTTGCTCCTATAATCGAAATAGGATCGCGAAAGCTTAGTAAGAAAGACTTGAAATCACATGTTAACCTTAATACAGAACTTGACTATTACGAAATAACATTTAAAGATAATGGCATTGGCTTTGATCAAAAATATGCAGAGCAGATTTTTACAATGTTCCAACGACTTAGTAGCGGAGGCGAATATCCAGGAACTGGTATAGGCTTAGCAATTTGCAAAAAAGTGGTGCATACTTATTACGGAGAAATCCTTGCTGAAGGAATGGAAGGTAAAGGCGCAGTAATACATGTTATACTTCCTGTTTCGCAACCCAAGGTGCTCCCTGATGATATACCAACAATTTTGAAGACATGGATATAATTCATCCTTATTAAATATAGTAATGAATTCAAATCGTTCGATGCGACTTTTCATTCTGACTTAAATCAAAATCGTTATTACTCAAATTGCGTGGCAGCACTTAACGAAGCAGTGCTATTAAATTAATCGTTATATTTTTCAAATAAAAACTTTCTGGTTTACTGTTTCTACTGAAATTTAAAATACTGTTTTGTTAGAAGTTCGAGAATCTAATAAACGATGATTGTAATTTTTCTCTAACCAAAGCATTTCTTTTGAATTAACATTAACTCTTGAAATCGAAATAACCCCTTCACTTCTACTCATTCTTGAATTGACTTCAACGAGAAGTTTTTATTCGATGACTAGATGAGTCTTACCGTTGTTATTATTTTTTACAAATAAAGTAAAGTGTTATAAATTCTTTTCCTCTAGTTGCAAGGAGAGAAAAGCTACAATCGTACAATTAGGCTTTCAAAAAATCTTAAGTAATAGTTTTTAAAAGTAATGCGTGAATTTTGTAAATTAAATAATTAATCGTGTAATGATTGATTTTGATTTCTTGCACAACTTTATCCCGTAGAAATTAACATCTAAACAAAATTAAAAATTATGAACTTATTCCTAAATCCTTCAGAGCGAGAATTCCGTCAACTCATAATTGAAGCAGAAAAAAACAACAAGTTCCATGATGTAGTTGTGGATTTTGATGGCGAGGTTTTAATAGATCCTCAACTAGAACAACCAGACCTTGATTTGTCAAAATTTAAAATTCATATCCGTCGTTCTCAACTGATCAAAGAGGCACTAGATCCCAGATGGCTAAAAGAATTATTTAATAATATTCTTCAAGGCTGGAATGAAATTTATAACAGTACTCAATTCCCATCTTACAGTTAAAAATAAATTTAAATAATTCTTAAATTGAGTAACTCAGTAAAAAGTATATTATTTTAGCAATAAAAGTGTTTATAGTAATTATAACAACCAATATGACAATAGGATGGTGGGCTGGTTTAGCACTAGCAGTATTGATAGTAGGAATTCTTTATAAGCTACGTAAATTAAAATAATTTAATTTTTCAGTAGACAATATGTACGGACAATATCGAAATAGGTGATGCTTTAATTCAGGTGTCACTTAGTCTATTCATTTCAAATAATATTTAGTAATAAATAGTTTGACAATTTACAAGCATAAATAAATAAAAGTATAGAATCGATAATAATTGAATTTGTGAAAATAATTACTTCATTCCAAAAATTTTAATCTTCATAATGGAACATCCTATTAAAAAAGAAGAACAACCTACAGATAAAAAATAATTATGAACAACTTATTCAAAACACTTATTGCAGGATACGGAGCTAAAAAATTAGGCGGAGGTTGTCTGAGCACAATAATAATTTTTGTTGTGATTTATATGCTGCTAGGGCATTGCAGATAATAAACTTCTAAGCAACTCGATTCAACTTCTTCTCTTTTAGATTTCACGTTCAAATATGTGGATAATGTTGAGTTGCTTCATTGTTCTTTAAGACAAAAGCAATTTATTCAACTTAGCCTTTTATTAATTCAATGTCAATTTATTTTTTACTTTCTTTTGACGCATATTTGATTCTTACTCTTTTTTTACCGTGTTAAATTTTCTTGCCTACGATTGAAACAAAAATAAAATCCTTCTGTGATAACTTCGTGATACATTAAGGGTTCATTTGTATCAAAACAAATCAATCTAACCAAAAATTTAAAAAAATGAAAAAGATCCTCTTAACAGCAATTGCAACATTATTTGTTGCGGGCATTTATGCTCAATCGTCACCTCCCAAAATGGACGACAAAAAAATGGAGAACTCCAAAATGGACAATTCCAAAATGGAGAACTCCAAAATGGACGATTCTAAAATGGGCAATTCAAAAATGCAGAATGGCAAAATGAACGACCAAAAAATGAAAATAAAAGAAGGTGTAATGATGATGGACAACAAAGTGATGATGTGTAACCAAAACAAATGTACACCGCTCACTAAAACCTACAACTGCTCCGATGGCTGCAAAGTTTCTACAGATGGTACAGTTACAAAAGCAGATGGTTCAACAATGAAAATGATGAATGGAAGTATGATCAATAAAGAAGGTAAAGTAACTATGATTCCTCATGGTGAAAAAGGACACATGTGTAGCGAAAATTGTCCAATGCATAGTAAAATGTAAGCAAAATTGTTTTTATTATAGTTTAGTTAAGTGAAAAGGGGCGAGTCCGAAAAGACGACCCCCTTTTTTTTAAAATATCAAAATGAATCCTTCAAGTTTTATTAAATTTATGCCATTACAAAGTACACAACAGACTGAAAGGCTTACAAATACTTTCCCAAAGATGAAAAATATTTTAATAATTGAAGACGATGAAAACATCCTTGAGTTAGTGGATATTCATTTAAAAGACATTCATTGTATAACTACAAAAGCAAATAATGGAACCGACGGAATCAAACATGCTATTAAAAAAACATTTGATTTAATAATACTTGACATCAATTTACCAGATATTAGTGGAATTGAAATTTGCAAAAAAATTAGGGCTGAGAAAATCTCCACTCCTATCATGATGCTTACTGCCCGATCAGAAGAAATTGACAAAATAATCGGATTAGAAACTGGCGCCGATGACTACCTGACAAAGCCATTCAGCATTCGTGAATTTATTGCTCGTGTAAAAGCCATTTTACGTAGAACTGAAATCAACAAAAATGTAAATGAAGTTTCAAGCGAAATTATTTATTGTGGTGAACTCACTGTAGATTACCAAAAAAGGAAAGTATTAGTTGGCAAAAATAAAATTGAACTAACTCCAAAAGAATTCGACTTACTTTATTTATTTATTACAAATCAGGGAAAAAGTTATTCACGTGAAAATTTACTCAACCTTGTATGGGGCTATGAATTCAGTGGGTATGAACACACAGTCAATTCTCATATCAATCGCTTACGAGCGAAAATAGAAACGGACCTCAATAAACCTCAATACATTTTAACCACATGGGGAATCGGATATCGGTTCACTGATGAACTTAAATCTAATGTCAAAAAATAAATTCAACAATTTATTCTGG
>JANLRG010000372.1:0-17544 GCA_031361545.1 Bacteroidota bacterium | reverse complement strand
TGCACCGCTTAAATTGTCAGTATCAAATTGTGGAAAGTCACTCGCATCAATGAATTCATCCTGATTAACATCACCTGTAAATATCGAGTAAACACCATCCAGCATATCATTTGCTGCCATTCCACTAAACGATTGAGTAGGACTTGTGCTGAAGTTATAGCTCACAGGCGTTGTAGTTGAAAGAGCAATAGGAACTGATGACCATGTCAATACACTGTTACGATGACGTATTGCAACGTAATAGTTACCATCTGCCCCATTGATAACTGCAGACGCTGTTCCATCGGTCATCAAGACTGCTTTCGTTGAGCCAGCCAAAGCAAATGTAGTTCCATCATAGATTTCAACTTGAATCGAATCAGTCTGTGTTGTTGTTGCTCCTATAATATTTTGATTCAACAATACAGATTGCATCATGCCTCCGCCAATATAATACCCTTGTAAGTAAGCCTTAAGGTTAATTGTCATTCCTGTTGAGCAATTTGTAATTGTGAATGAAGAAGTAGTGGTAGCTGAACAATTCGCAGTTGTTGTTACAGTTATGAAACCTGATGTTGCCATCGCTGGTACAGTAACTGTTATTTCGGTAGCACTAACTATAACAAATGTAGCTACAATTCCGTTAATGTCAACCGCATTTATTGAATTAAAATTCTGCCCATAAACAGTCAATGTTGACCCTACACATCCTGAAATTGGCGTAAAACTCGATATGGTAGTAGCTGGGGGTTCTGTCACAGTAATAGTTGTGGAACCCGAACAGCTATTCGCATCTGACACGGAATAGGTGTGTGACCCTGCATTTGCACTAAATGTACCTGTTCCAGTATATAAACCAGTACCCCCTGTTGCACTTACGCTCACAGTAGCCGTTCCTCCATTACACAAAATTGGAGCGGTTTCTGTTGCTGTAACAACAATTGCGGTTGGTTGCGTAATTGTAATCGTTTTTGTTCCGATGCAACCAGTCGCGTCTGTAATGGTATAAGTATATGTTCCGGCAGATACAGTAAATGTTCCTATGCCTGAATATGGAGCCGTTCCACCTGTTGCTGAAATTGTAACCGAAGTTGTTCCTCCATTACATGTAATAGTTACATAAGAGTCATTCACCACGACTTGACTTACCACCACATTAACGGTTTGACTTGCGCTACATCCATTAAAATCTGTAACCGTAACAATATAGTTTCCCGCATTAGCAAGGGTTGCTCCCGATATTACCGGAGTTTGATTAATCGATGTAAATGAATTTGGCCCAGTCCAACTTACGTCATAGAGATAATTCGGATCGGCCGATAAATTAATATTGCCCCCTGCACATACAGGACTATTCACGGTTGCATCTGGTATAGGAGCGGCTTGAACTGTTACTTGAATATTTGCTCTTGGTCCTTCACATGCTGCAGCAACATTATAATTTGTTGTTGAAAGTGCCGGTAATGAAGCGTTCGATCCTGTTATGCGTGTATAATGCAATGTGTCGCCTGCATACTGTAACCATTGAGTTGCAGACCTAATGTAACCATCATTCATTAAATAGTAATAATTATTGTGTGACATTGTCACTGCATTTCCATCGGCGATTGAAAGGCCCGGAGGTATTGCTCCTTCATTAGAACTTGTTGCCGCTTCAAATCCATAAGTATCATCTAAAACAAATAAGAATGTTGTAGGGTTACTTAAAGGATCGTTTGCGCTAGTGCTTAAGAATGCGTAAACCTGATCTCCGCCTGTAGCTAAAGAAAGTTGTCCATAAGCATTATTGCTCGCTCCTGCCGATGTATTTATTAATCCCGAAGTTGTCCAAGTATAAAATGCACTAGAACTATAACTCACTATAACTGTTCCTGCAGGAATGTTAACGTTAGCCGTAAACTTACAAATGTCTTCTGTTCCTTTATAATTTGACAATGGTACAGAGCCCGCAAATTTTGAGCCGGTCCAACCATTATCTGTGAAGTAAATCTTAGTCCCGACCGGAATTGTTGACAAAGCAACAAAACTGAAAAGATCCGGAGTTCCATTATCAATCATACCATTTATAGCAATTCTAACAGATGTGTTATTATCTATCTGAGATACATAATAGTTTTGTACTCCCGGTGTAGCAGTTGATGGTGTTGGCGCAGTTGTGCTTCCCGTTCCTCCTGTTGGTGTTGTATACCAAAGTAAAGTTGCATATGCCGGATTAGGCGTTGCATTCAGCGCCGTTGCCGGTGCATTTTGACAATATAGATAACTTGAAGTAACAGCAGGTGCAGCTAAAGATGGAATTACAATTACCGTAGAACTTGCGGAAGCGGTACATCCATTCACTGCAGTTCCAACAACAGTATAAACTGTTGTTGCGCCCGTAGTTGATGTTACAATGTTTCCTGTTGTTGTATTCAATCCGGTACTTGGTGACCAAGAGTATGTGTTAGCTCCGGAAACAGAAATTGAAGCAGAACTTCCTGCACACATTGCTTGTTGTGTTGGTGTAACAACAACTGTCGGAACAGAATTTACTGTTACCGCAACTGTAGCGCTTGAAGTACAACTATTATTATCTGTTCCTACTACAGTGTAGGTAATCGTAAGTGTAGGTGTTGCAACAACCATGGCAGTAGTGGTTCCATTTAAAGCAGTAGATGGTGACCATAAATAATTGGTTGCGCCACTTGCTGTAAGGCTTGTGGATTGCCCTAAACAAATTGTAGAAGATGTCGGAGTAATACTAACTGTTGGTGTTGGATTTTCAACAACCGTTCCCGAAGCCGTTCCCGAACACGATCCACTTGTAACGGTTACCGAATAGATACCCGGTGCATTCACAACAATCGAAGAAGTAGTTGCGCCTCCCGGTGTCCATGAATATGTATCGTATCCAACTCCCGCTGATAGTGTAGTTGAACTTCCTTGACAATAAGCTGTTGCTCCTGTAATTGTTGGAGTAAGCCCTGCAACTAATGTTACTGTTACACTTGCTGATCCGGTACATCCAAATCCATCGGAAATAGTTACGCTATAGGTTCCTGCTGAAGTCACATTTAATTGTTGTGTTGTTGCACCTCCCGGGCTCCATAAGTATGAAGAATAGCCTGCACCTGCATTAAGAGTTGTTGATCCTCCTGTACAGAAAAATAAATTACCGGAAATTGTTGGTGTAGGTGCAACGTGCTGAGTTACGATTACGCTTGCAGTACCTGTACATCCCGAAGCATTCGATACTGTTACGGTATATGTTCCAACTGCACTAGCTGTAATTTGTTGTGTTGTTGCTCCTCCCGGACTCCATGAATAAGAACTGAATCCGGCACCGGCATCTAATGATGTAGAACCTCCTGGACAAATTGCTGTATTTCCCGAAATGCTTGTAGTGGGCGCGGCAATTGAACCAACTGTTACAGAAGTAAAACTACTGCAACCGGAATTTCCCATAACCGTAACAGTATATGTATTTGCTGCAAGACCGGTTGGGTCTTCAGCTGTTGATCCATTTGACCAAGTATAAGCATATGGTGTAGAAGCTCCCGTTACAGTAATATTTATTGCGCCTGTACTTCCACCCGAACAAGAGTTCTGTATGTTGTCAACTGTAATAACCGGCTTATTTGCAGTTGCACATTCCGGTGCAAAAGTAATTCCACGGAAAGCAGTATTTGCGGCAGCTGTGGCCATTGTAACTGCAGTAGCTGAGGCGCCGTTGTCTATAATTTTAATAATTCTATTGCTCACAGCTTCAGATGTTGTTGCATATAGTATCGGATTGGTTCCGGAATAATCTACAACTAAACCTCGTGTTGCTATGCCGGTTGACAATGTATATGCAAGTGTCCAACTTGTTCCATTGAAAGTGTATTTTGCAATTCCAAAAGCTGCATCATCGGTAATGTAGCAAACGGTTGTTGTTGAATTAACCGAAAACCCTTCAGGTGAAGCTGTTGTTCCTAAAGCAATCATATTAAGAGCTGTTGCTGATGTTGTTGGTAGCCCTGTTCCAATTGTATATATTCCTCTTGTGCCGGCTCCCGTTGAAAGATATAGCTGACCATTAAAAATTCTTGGTATCCTTGAATTCCCAACCGACGTTTGAATGGCTGTTGCGGCACCCGATGTTCCTATTAATAATGTACCACCCGATCCACCAGCTCCCCAATAACTCACGCCGTCAGATGTCGCACTTCTAAAACTTGTTCCTGAATAGCTTGTTGTAGTTGCAGCTCGAATAACATTTTGAGCATAATCAATTGTGTTCACAACACGCGGTGCCACTGCTGAAGTGGATGTACCAACTGTTGCTAGCCCATCTACTGCATCATACCCCGCAAGCACTAATGCGCTTTTGGTAGATGAACGAGTAATTTGACTTTCCGTTCCTGAATTTCCGGCTGTTGTTAAGCGTGTGCTTCCGCTGAGTGGCATTGCAGTTGTTCTAACAAGCGAACCCGTATAAACACTATACTCATCTAAAAATAGAGCAGTAGAGCTTGATGTCAATGCAGCAACTCCATCACCCGAACGACTTACAATCAAGTTTCCAGCGGCATAAGTTGAAATTACTGTAACTGTCACCGAAGCTGTTGCCGGACATCCACTAAATGTTCCGGTTACAGAATAAGTTGTTGTTGTTGTCGGGCTAACAGTTATTGCAGAAGTTGTTGCTCCGCCCGGAGTCCAACTCCAAGAGGTTGTATTTCCACTAGACGTAAGCGTTATTGAACGTCCCGAAAGCAAAGTATAAGAAGCCGGGCTGATACTAATTGTTGGAGCGGTAACATTTACCGTAACGGTAGCCGTTCCTACACAACTGTTTGCATCTGTACCTGTAACAGTATAAGTGATATTAGACGCTGGCGTCGATATAACTGTACTGCCTGTGGTCGTATTTAAATTCGTTGATGGTGACCATGAATAAGAAACACCTCCCGATGCAACAAGCGAAGAAGTTGAACCCAGACAAACAGTAGATGGTGTAGCTGTAGCTGAAATGCTTGCGCTATTTACGACAACATTCACTGTTGACGATTTAGTACAACCATTTGCATCAGTAACTGTTACTATGTATGCTCCATTTGCAAGAGACGTTACATTAGAAATAGATGGTGTTGCACTTGACGAAGAAAAGGAATTCGGTCCACTCCACAAATATGTTAGTGCTCCAGTACCGCCTGATGCATTACTTGATAAATTAAGTGTGCTTCCAACACAAAGTGGTGAGTTTGCTGTTGGTGAACCAACAATTGCTGTAGGTTGACTAATCGTTACTGTACAAGTTACAACTGTTGAAGCTGCGTCCGTAACTGTTACAATATAATTTCCGGCTGTTAATCCGGAGATCGTTGCTGTTGTTGCTGAATTTGACCATGAATAAGTATATGGTGCAGTTCCTCCTGATGGCGCAGCTGTTGCGGAACCATTTGAACCTCCATTACAACTAACATTGCTCACTGTTGAACAATTTGCCAACAATGCATTTGCAGGCTGTCCAACTACAGATGTACATGTTGCTTTACATCCATTTCCATCAGTAACGGTAGCTGTATAGCTATTTGCCATTAACCCTGTGATTGTACTTGTGGTTTGTGCAGAGTTAGTCCAACTATAAGTATAAGTTCCACTTCCACTGGTTGCCAATACGGTTGCCGTACCATCACTACCATTCGCAACTGTTGCATCGGTTGCAGAACAACTTGCTGTTGGATGACTGTTTACAGTAACCGTTTTTGTTGATGTTGACGAACATCCTGTTGTTGTTCCGGTAACGGTATAGGTTGTTGTGCTTCCCGGTGTTGCGGTAACCGTTGAGCCGGTAGCCGCACTTAAAGATCCTGAAGGCGACCATGAATAAGTTGTTGCGCCACTTGCTGTTAATGCAACTCCGCTTCCTAAGCAAACACTCGGCGAAGAAGGAGATACGCTTACTGTTGGTGTTGTATTTATCACAACTGCCGTGGTGCTTGTTTTTGTACAAGACGAGGCATCGGTAACGGTTGCTGTATATGTTCCGGCCGCAGCTGTTGTAACAGAAGTGATGCTTGGATTTTGAGTTGGGTTTGAAAAACTATTAGGTCCCGACCATGAATAGGAAAGAGCACCCGTTCCTCCCGAAGGACTATTGATATTAAGTTGAAGAGTTTGTCCTGAACAAACCGGTGTGTTTGATGTAGCGGTAAAGGATATGGCTGTTGGTTGAGTAACAGTTGATGAAAAAGATGACGTACAACCGCCCGTAGCTGTTGCTGTAACGGTATATGCACCAGAAATCAACCCTGAAATATTTTGGGTTGTTGCTGAAAACGAAGAAGGACCCGACCATAGGTAACTTGCAGCACCACTAGCATTAATTGCAATCGCTCCATTGCTGCCTCCAAAACAAGAAACATTTGTTAGAGTATTAAGAGATAAAACAGGAGGAGTACAAGCAGTAGCAACCGAAACTTTTACATTATCAAAAAACGATAGCTGATTTGCTCCAGTAGATCCTTGCCAATAAGCTCCAGCAAGAGTTAATGGCGTTCCTGTATATGTTGTATTAACAGCAGACCCGATCGTAGTAAAGGTTCCTGTAGCCGGATCGACAAAAGCCGAGGCCCCATCATCTCTTCCCGAAAGTGTCCACGTGTTAGTGCTTTTAGTATAAACCAACTTCAAGCTCATATAATCAGTCAAAGCTGTTGGTGTCAGACCAAAAGGAATAATTGTAGTTTTTGTTCCTAGAAGTCCGTTTGTAAAAGAAATAAACCCGATATTATTAGCTGTTCCACCCCCCATTACAATTGCATAGCCATTTCCTGTATTGTTCGGCGTACTTGAAGTACATCCAATTATAAAGGCCATTCCATAAGTTGTTGTTGCTGTAAATCCCGATAAAGCAGTAGTTCTTCCAGTACGCATATTGAATGTCCATGTAACATCACTTGGATTTGAAGATAGTGTTGTATTGTATGGCGACGAAAAGGCTGTCGTAGAAACATTTGCAAATGCCCATCCTGCAAGATTGGCTGTAGCTCCAACATCGTTAGTAAGTTCAAGCTGTTGTGGACTTGTGTTTCTCCTAACTCCCCAATCAGCTCCAGAAACATTAGCACTCCATGCGCTACTATTAATAACTCCCGATGTTGAATAGGTCGCGCTTGAGTTTGTAGAAAAGTCATCTATAAAGACTGTCGTTTGAGCATTAACTGAAAGAGATGCTCCTAAAAAAATTAGCAGAGAAAGTGCAATTTCCAGAGCGAATTTTGCTGAAAGTAAAAAGTTTTTCATAATTGTGGGGTTAATTCTTAATGGGAAAACTAGAATGATAAAATCGATCTGATAACTGGTTTTATTATTAAACAAAGAACAACACTATCGTTAATCATAATGTGTCCTCGATGTTATGTTTTTATTATATCGCAGCCAAACCCTAGTATTAACAAGGCTTTCGGGCGAATAAAACTAATAATAAAATTCGAAAAGCAACAATTTTTTATTGGTCGCTTGGTGAATGCGCCTTATTGCTTTACGAACAACACTCTTGAATTATATAGACCATCTGTCAATGTTGCCGTATATATTCCTACCGGCAAATCTTGAATGGCCAATTCGATTACGCCGTTTCCTCGGTCGACAATCATCATTTCTTTTATGATTCTTCCCTGTGCGTCAATAAATCTTAATGTCGCTTTTGGAGAATAATTCGTTGGGTATAAAATATTTACCTTGTCGGCTGATGGGTTAGGATAAAGAACAAGTTTCGTTTTTTCTCCTGAAAAATTAATTGCAACGGGATCGCTGACACTATATTTTCCATCGAAATCAATTTGCCTTAAACGATAATATGACAAGCCTGGCAATGGATCAGTATCAACGGCGCCGTATTCATGGGTTCTACTAGTAGTTCCGGATCCATCAACTCTTAAAAGTTCTTTAAATTCAATTCCGTCAATACTTCTTTCAATTTCAAAATAATCGTTATTGATTTCTGTTGCCGTTACCCAATCTAAATCGACCGTTTCTTTGTTTTGTTTTGCATTGAATGAAAGGAGGTCTATCGGTAGGGGGTTTGTAAAATCAACACTGGCTAATGTAAATGTTACAACGCCGGTAAAAGAAAAAGGCGCAACGGTTGATACTGTTCCGGCAGCAAGCGTTCCGGTTGTTCCACCATTACCCAAATCGTTCCAAAGTGCAGCAGTAGGGGTATTCCAGGATGTAACCCTTAGGTTCGGCAAATTATTTACAATGAAACAATTACTCATTGTAGGCCAAGAAAGTGACACAGAATAGGGCTGCCCCGACGAGCCGAAATCTCTTATTTTCCAATATTCGCATCGACTTATGTGATCTAGTGTCGCAGCCTTACTTGTAACAGCCCCAATCACATTAGGATCTGCTGGATAGTATTCGGCCAACATTAAATGGCCGGCAACAGGAGTTCCAATAATAGAGGTAGGTCTTAATCTTCCGCTTTTGCCTACTGGAAAATTAAAATTAATGGCTGACCCTGCAATTGCTTCTCTACCGCAAGCCCCCTCAACAAAACTATTGTCAGAGGCGTTAATAACGGTTGCTGTATTTTGAATTCTTACATAGTAGGATCCCGTTAACAAGCTTGTTAAAATATTTCCTTGGGTTAGGTCTAGCTGATTTATAACCCTAACAATAGTTGGAGTAACCCCAGATAAAATAACCTTTCCTCCCGTATTGTTTATTTTTAAATTGTAATATTCTTCAGGTCCACTTTGGCTCAGAATTGTTTGGTTGGCTGTTCCATTAAAGGTAACAGTACTCAATCCTTCCGTAAATCCAAGTGAACCATAGTTTGTCCAATTTCCACCAATTGAAATTAAGGGGCTTGCCGCGAAAGGAACAAGATTTGTAGGAATGGAAATAATGTCGAGATTCCCATTAATGAAAAGCGGGCCAATCGCATTTTTTGTACTTGTCCCGCTTAACTTCAAGTTTGCATAAGTTATAGCCGACTCTACATATTGTGTAGCCGCACCATTATATTCAATAGTGCTTCCCGGATTTAAATTATAAACATTGTTTGATGGGAAAAGAAAAGTTGATGACGCTGTATTAGAAACGGTAATCTGTAATAATCCTCCGCTATTCATTGTCAATGTATGTTTGGCTGCACCGCTTGGATTACCAATTACATAAGCCGTGGTTACAATCCCGGTACTACCGATAATAAAATTACATGGGCGTGTAACATTATCGGTTGTCAAATAAAGCGTTCCGCTCACAAGCAAAGTTCCATTGATGGTATACGTTCCGCCGTACTCAACAGTATTACTACCATCAAGCCCATCCATCGCCACATTTCCAACAAAAGCTCCACCTGTAACGTTTACTGTTCTTCCTGCATTAATGGTAACATTGAATGTGGTGCCACTTGCGCCATTATAAATTTGTGTTTGAGATCCACTACCAAAACGAATGTTGATATTGATATCAATAGTAAAGTTTGTAGTCGGAACAACACTCAACGTTTTTCTAACTCGTGAGCAATCTACAAAGCCCGTTCCCGAAAAGGTGCAAGTTGGCCCTTCAATTCCAAATGATATACCATCGAAAGTGGCACCATTTCCTATTTTCCCATCACATACGATATTACCATAAACATAATAGTAATAATTACTCCCGGCATTATTAGCATAAAGCCAACCGGTTGCAGCAACGTTCAAATTATTAATTGAAATTGGAGAGGTTGTATTGGTAACTGTAGAGCCGGCTAAAATCCAAACATTCGTAACTGAGCTGTTAGGCCAAGCTCCTGCTGCCACCGAAGTTCCCCAAGACACACCATTATATGTTTTCCAAATAGCAGGATTTGTCCAAGCGCCCGAAGCAACAGCTCCATAATCTCCAACTGCCTGACCGTTTACATTCAAAGAGCTAATTAAGAGAATAGCCGCAAAAAGGGAAATTATCCCAAATTTTTTAGTTGCCTTTTCGCTTTGCTTTTTAATTAGTTTTTTAATCATTCTTCTTCTTTAAACAGTCTGCTTGAGAGTTGTTCTTTATAAAATATCAATTAACACAAATGAAAACACAACATTTAGGGCAAACAAGGTAGCAAATTTCATTTAATACCCATTACCTTTTACAAACTTTTGTCGGTTCAATAGTCCGCTCTCACCCATAAAAGATGCGCCTTGGCGGAAAAAGAAAAAAATCGCCTTTATTTGGCCACTTTATTTAGGTGAAGTTGTACATTTTCCAAACATTTAACACAATCCCTTTTCTGCTTGACTCTAATAAAAACTACTTACTTCATGATTATTCACTGTGTGATTGTCTTCATTTTCAACAAATCAATTTTAGTAAAACATCATTCATCAAGTTGCTCATTAAAACATCAATCGATCTGTGCATCGATTGATGTTATTCAATGATCACAAAATTTGCACGTGTGTGGGTGGGCAAACCGTAAAAGATTTTCAAACCAAAATGTATTGTTCTTTGTAAATGTAGTCGTTTAAAAAATAAAAAAATAAAATTCGATAAGGATAAAGTAGCGTTAACAATTTCTTTTTAATAATTTATTACAAAAAACAAACTACTGCAAAGTATAATTGCCCATAAAATAACGCCTTGAAAAAGCGGTCTTGGACCAACCGCTTTGATACTTTTTAACGAAATTCCAGTTCCTATTAAAAACAATGTAATACTGAACCCCAGCTTTGATAAGACGATAATAATGTCTTTAATAAAAATTGGTATTTGAAAATAGGTGTTCAAAATAGATGCTGCGATAAAAAACAAAATGAAC
Source organism: Bacteroidota bacterium (assembly GCA_031361545.1). Classification (GTDB taxonomy): domain Bacteria; phylum Bacteroidota; class Bacteroidia; order AKYH767-A; family 2013-40CM-41-45; genus JADKIH01. The sequence goes on along the minus strand of JANLRG010000372.1, from coordinate 6,797 downwards.
CAAGGAAATGAAGATGCACTACTTTGCTTTTTAAAAACTAAAGATGTTAAAAATGCTACGGGAATAATCCAAAGTGCTCTTGCCAACTTAATTGTTGTTGCAATCATCAAGGCTTCGTTTCCATAACTGGTGGCGGCCCCAACTACTGAACTCGTATCGTGTATTGCAATGGCGGCCCAGATTCCAAATTGTTGTTGTGTAAGGCCAAAATAATGTCCGATAGGCGGGAAAATAAAAAGGGCAATTGCATTAAGTATAAAAACGGTTCCAATAGAAACAGATATATCTTTTTCATCTGCTTCAACAACTTGAGAGATGGCCGCTATGGCACTCCCTCCACAAATGGCCGTTCCAACGCTAATTAAATAAGAAATTATCTTGTCAACTTTTAATATTTTTCCGAGAACAAAACCTAGTCCTATTGCGGTGGCAATTGTCATAAGTGTAAAAACGAAACCGTCTTTTCCTGCAGCTATGACAGAAGTAAAGTTCATACCGAAGCCAAGACCTACCACTGAAATTTGTAATAAATATTTAGTGATTTTTTTTGTTGGTCCCGAAAATGGATTTCCTGTAAACAATCCTATGCTTAATCCTAATAAAAGCGCTATTGATGGTGATAGTTTTAAAAAAATAATGAGCAACAAAAAAAGTATAAAAACAATTATTGCAAGAGTATGCTTGTTGGATTCCGACATTTTGGGTTGATTAAACGGTTGGAGTGCTCGCCTGCAAAAATACTTTATTATACAATCAAATAAGATTGTTTTCAATCGTTTTATCACCATAAATGATTGTTACTGTTTTTTCACCAGTCTAAAGTCTAAAAACTATTTTAATTATTTTAAAATTAAATATAAAGTGTAGAATTCGTGATTACCAATTCGGAATCCCAATGACCTTTCGTATATGAATAATCACCTAAAGACTTTTCTTATCTTTGACAAATCAAAACAACAACACATGTACGTAGAACAACTTTATACAAATTGCTTAGCAGAGGCGGCTTATTATATTGAATCAAATGGAGAAGCTGCTATAATTGACCCAATTCGCGAAACCGATTTGTATGTAGAATTGGCGAAAAGCCGTGGCGCCCGAATTAAATTTGTTTTTGAAACTCACTTTCATGCCGATTTTGTGAGTGGGCATATCGACCTTGCTCAACGTACGGGTGCAGAAATAGTTTTTGGTTCCAAAGCAGAGACCGGCTATGAGACGTATAAAGCAAAAGATGGAGAAGAATTTAAAATTGGCGACATAACCATTCGCGCTCTTCATACTCCGGGGCATACTCCCGAATCTACTTGCTATTTGTTACTCGATAAAAACTATCAAGAATATTGCATTTTTACTGGTGATACATTGTTCGTTGGTGATGTAGGTCGACCCGATTTGCTTGATGGTAAAATGTCAAAAGAAGAATTAGCGGGAATGATGTATGAGTCGCTCAATAATAAAATAAAACCACTAGCAGACGAAATCATTGTATATCCTGCCCATGGACCGGGTTCTTCTTGTGGAAAAAATTTAGGTAAAGAAACCTTTTCTACCATTGGTCAACAAAAAGCAACCAATTATGCATTACAAGAGATGAGCAAGGCGGATTTTATTTCAGCGCTTACTGATGGGCTTACGGCGCCACCACAATACTTTTTTAGCGATGCGCGAATCAATAAAATGGGTTACTCGTCGCTAGACTCGGTGCTTACAAAAAACAGAGTCTCTTTGTCGGTGAACCAAGTTGTTGAAGAAATAAAAAACGGTTCTTTAGTATTAGATACAAGAACGCCGGATGATTTTGAAAAAGGGTTTATTCCCGGTGCAATTAACATTGGTCTCAATGGAATGTTTGCAATATGGGCAGGAACGGTTTTGGATATCACAAAAAAACTTGTTCTTGTTTGCGATCAAGGAAAGGAAGAAGAGAGTCTAACAAGACTGGCTCGCGTTGGCTATGAAAATGTTGCAGGATATTTAACCGGTGGTTTTAATACATGGTTGACATCTGGCAATAAGATCGATTTAATAACGTCGATAGAACCGGATGATCTCGTAAAAAAAGTAAAAGAAAACGCCATTGTTCTTGATGTACGAAAAATATCGGAGGCGGAGAGCGGTCATATTGCAGGAGCAATAGTACTTCCGCTAAGCGACCTACAAGAAAATATTGATCTTGTAAACAAGGAAGAGCCAGTATATATACATTGTGCCGGTGGTTATCGGTCAATGATTGCAACATCAATTCTAAAGTCTAAGGGCTTCACAAATGTTATAAATGTTCACCAGGGCTGGAGTAAAATTAAAGATTTTGATTTTAATATCTCTGTTGGTATTCCCGAAAACATTGCAACAAACTAACAAAAGGAATTATTGTGACTCCCTCCTCTGACGGTTATGTGCTTGTAGATTTTTATGCCGATTGGTGCGAACCGTGTAAGTGGGCACTTCCGGTTATTGAAGATGTGTTAAATCAACTTCAAGGAAAAATTGTATTAGAGAAAGTCGATATTGACCGTTCGCCGGAAATTGCAAAATTTTTTCACGTTATGAGTGTGCCAACATTTGTGTTGTTTCATAATAAAGAAGAAGTATGGAGAATGCGGGGATTTGATACTGCTCCAAATTTGTTTCGTATTTTCAAAGAGAAGCTGAATCAAATTTAGGTTGATTTTAAAAAATAAAAAAGCGAACACAAAATATTTTGTGTTCGCTTTTTTATAATCATTGGTTGATATGCAACCGTAGAATTTGTTTTTATTATCTAAGTGTAGTACTTCCTGCTCCGCTCAAGTTTCCATCAATATAAACTTCAATCATATAAGTTCCTGCAGGAAACATTTTGTCTGCTTGCTCTTCATAGTTCATGCAGATATTTTGCTTCACTCCTGTGTAATTGATTGTTGTAGTTGCAGCATACATTACCTCTTCTCCTGATGCTGTTTTGAAAGATGACGAACCGGTGCTCTTGTTACCGATTGGTTTTCCGCCCGGCTCGGTTATTTTAAGGTAAACGGTTTTCTCTCCCGCCTTTGCAATCTTATTATCTAAAACATCAAAGCAAATGGTCAATTTATGCATACGTTTAGCCAAGGCCGTTTCGGTATATTTTCCATTTCCTTTTCTTTTAAACATTGAAACTTTAAAGTACTCCGACTTAAGCACAGATGCTGTGGCTACGGTTGTTTCCAAGTTTTTTGTCAAGCTCTGATTGGTAGTTGTTAACTGTTCCTTTTCATCAACTAATTGTTTGTTGGCCATTAACAACGAGTCGATCCTACCTAGGTATTCGTCTCTCAACATTTGCAAATCGGCCAATTGTTGTTTCATTTTTTCATTAAGCGATTTTAAATTTTTCTCGCTAGACCCAATGCTTCTTATTTTTTTAGCCTGATCATCGATTTTAGCTTGCGCCTCATTTAAAAGACTATCAAGATTGGCTGAAATACCACGATATTTTTCTAATTCGGTTTTAGTGTCTGTAAGTTCTTTCTCAACATTCACTTTTTCTACTACTAGTGTATCAACTCGTGATTCAAAAGTGTTGACTGCTGTTTCGTGGGTTCTCCACTGGTAAATGTTTAAAACGGCAGATAAAATTAAAAGCACGACCCAAATCGTACCTTTATTCTTGCCTTGTTCTTGATTTTTGTTTTCCATTTTTCTGGTTTTTTATTGGTATAAATAGACTGTTTTTCAATAATTCTATAGGCGAATTTGACGAAGGTTCACCTATTAGCCCTCTTCAAACGATTTATTGATAATTTCGTTGCATTATATAGGAATTTTTTTTTGTGGTTATCAACGTCGCATTGTTATAATTATTTTCAACGGTCAATTCATGAACGGGCTATCATAGTAATTTTATGGAGCACGTGAAACAACATCTGTGTATGCAATTAAAAGCCGATCGTCTCTACTGATCAATTATGAAATGAGTAAAAAAGAAACCCAAAGCGAGGACCCAAAGCGTAATTTTTTATTGGCAGAACTTTTTAAGAGTTTTAATAAACACCCCAACACTTCTTACAATTACAAAGAATTAACACGAATGGTTAAGCCTGCCCTTATGGAGTTTCTCCGTAAAAATGCAGGGCCCGATGTTTACATAGAAGACGTAAATGATGACCTCAAAAAGGAAATTGTTTTCTTATTGGCTGAGTTAATAGACAAAGGCGAGATCATTGAGGTTGAGCGGGGAAAGTTTCAATTAAAACCGAAGCACGCTTATCTTGAAGGTATAATAGACATTACCTCCAAAGGCGCTGCTTATCTTTTAAGTGAAAATCCTGATGACGACGATGTCTATATTTCACCAAGAAATATCAAAAACGCTTTACATGGCGATAGAGTAAAAATTTATTTGTATGCACGACATAGAAATCAACGTATAGAAGGTGAGGTTTTAGAAATCCTTGAACGTGCCAAAACAGAGTTCGCCGGCCTTATCCAAATCTCTGACAAGTTTGCCTTTGTTGTACCCGACAACCCAAAAATGCTTGTCGATATTTTTATTCCTCAAAATAAAATTGGTGATGCAAAAAATGGACAAAAAGTAATCGCAGAAATTGTAGAGTGGCCACGTGGAACTAAAAATCCAATCGGTAACATTAAGGCTCTGCTTGGATGGCCTGGCGAAAACGATGTTGAGATGAACTCCATACTTGCCGAATATGGATTCCCTCTCGAGTTCCCCAAAAAAGTTGAAGCTGAGGCTGAAAGTATTTTAGTCGCTATTACCGAAGAAGAAATTAATAAGCGGAAGGACTTTCGAAATATCACAACGTTTACCATTGATCCGGTTGATGCAAAAGATTTTGACGATGCGCTTTCAATAAGAACACTGGAAAACGGAAATTATGAAATAGGCGTTCACATTGCAGATGTTTCGCATTATGTTCGCCCAACATCACAACTTGATAAAGAAGCATATTCTCGAGCAACGTCTGTCTACTTGGTTGATCGAGTAATACCCATGTTACCCGAAATGCTTTCTAATGGAGTTTGCTCACTTCGTCCACATGAGGATAAGTTATGTTTTTCGGCCGTTTTTGAAATGGATGATACTGCTCAAGTATTAAGTAAATGGTTTGGAAAAACAATCATACACAGTAACCATCGTTTCGCATATGAAGATGCGCAAGAAATAATTGAAAAGGAAAGTGGAACTCTCTCGGAAGAAGTATTGTTGCTTGATCGGCTTGCTAAAATAATGCGGAAAGAACGGTTCAAAGATGGCGCTATCGCTTTTGAAAAAATAGAGGTTCGATTCAGTTTAGATGAAAAGGGGAAACCGTTAGGAATATATTTAAAGGAAAGTAAAGATGCCAATAAACTAATCGAAGAATTTATGCTTTTGGCAAATAGGTCGGTTGCAGAATTAATCGGAAAAAAACACGACATCATTTCAACCGGAAAAAAGAAGACCCAACAGCAAGAAGAAACTATTCGCGTTGAGAAAAAAACATTTGTATATCGAGTTCACGATGCTCCAGTGAGTAATCGTCTTGAAAATTTTGTTGGCTTTGCAAAAAAATTCGGTTATTCGTTAAAAGTAGGAAACGACCGAGAAATTGCATCGTCATTGAATGGGTTAATGAAAGAGGTTCGTGGTAAAAAAGAACAAAACGTATTAGAATCGTTAGCGATTCGAACCATGTCAAAGGCCATTTACACAACCGAAAATATTGGGCATTATGGTTTGGCCTTTTCTTATTACACACACTTTACCTCGCCTATAAGGCGCTATCCAGACGTGTTGGTTCACCGTTTACTTGAGCATTATTTAGCAGGCGGAAAAAGTGCAGATCAAACATTAATAGAAGAGCAGTGTAAGCATAGTACTCAGATGGAGATAAAAGCATCTGAAGCAGAGCGCGCGTCAACAAAGTATAAACAGGTAGAATATTTACAAGATAAAGTTGGACAGGAGTTCGATGGTGTAATAAGTGGTGTTACAGAGTGGGGGTTGTATGTAGAAATCATTGAAAATAAATGTGAGGGCATGATCCGTCTTCGCGATCTTGACGATGATTTTTATGAATTCGATGACACCAACTATTGTGTGATTGGATCACGAACAAAAGGAAAGTACACCATGGGCGATATCGTTCGTATTAAAGTAATGCGTTGTGATCTTTTAAAAAAGCAAATCGATTTTAAAATGATCGCAAGAATTAGCGAAACCGGCGAAGTGACTATGAATAAAAAAGCACAAAAAGTAGTTCGTGGTGGTAACAGTTTTCACAGAAAGAAAAAAAGATAGGCTTGAAAAAATAAACTCCACAAACCCTCCCCGTATTTTTTCTCCGTGTCCTCCATGTCTCTCCGTGTTTAAACTTCCCGGTCACAATTAGGCAGCTATTTACTTTTAAGTATCATTTTTTTTACCACAGAGAAAAAAGAGAAAAGTAATTACAACAGAACGAGTCTCCGTATTTTTCTCCGTGTCCTCCATGTCTCTCCGTGTTTAAACTTCCCGGTCACAATTTAACCGCCGTTCATTTTTAAGTATCGTTTTTTTCACCACAGAGTAAAAAGAAATACCACAAAGCCACTCCGTGTTTTTCTCCGTGTCTCTCCGTGTCTCTCCGTGTTTAAAAAAATCAGTCACAATTTAACCGCCGTTCATTTTTAAGTACAGTATTTTTTAACCATAAGAAAAAAGAGAAATAAACACAAAGGACTTCTGTTTATAAAAACTTTGTGTAACGTGAAACATTAAAAAATTAATTTCCCTCCGGCGTCAACTCGCTTTCGAGCTTTCGCGAGTTTCCACTACTATACGTTTCTTTAAA
>JANLRG010000190.1:0-12259 GCA_031361545.1 Bacteroidota bacterium | reverse complement strand
GGAATGGTCGGATCAGCTATAGTCAGAAACTTAAAATCAAAAGGGTTTACCAATTTAATTTTGAAGACCTCTGCTGAACTGGATTTAAGAAATCAACAAGAAGTAGATTCATTTTTTAAAATTAATAAACCAGAATTTGTTTTTTTAGCAGCTGCGAAAGTTGGAGGTATTAATGCAAACAATATTTACAGAGGTGAATTTCTATACGACAATTTGATAATTGAATTGAATGTTATAGAGTCTGCCAGAATATATGGTGTAAAAAAATTATTGTTTCTTGGATCTTCTTGTATCTACCCTTCCAATGCTCCACAACCGTTAAAGGAAGAATATTTACTTTCTGGATATCTTGAATCTACTAACGAGCCTTATGCAATTGCTAAAATTGCCGGAATAAAATTATGTGAATCTTATTATCGTCAGTATGGTTGCAATTTTATTTCTGCTATGCCTACCAATTTATTTGGGCCGAATGATAATTATGATTTGGAGAAGTCACATGTTCTTCCTGCGCTAATCCGAAAATTTCATGAAGCAACAACAAACAATTTACCACTTGTTACCGTGTGGGGAAGTGGAAAACCTTTTCGTGAATTTTTACATGTAGATGATTTAGCAGATGCCTGTTTTTTGTTGATGGAGAAATACGATGAAATTGAGTTTGTAAATATTGGTTATGGTGAAGATATTTCTATAAAAGATTTGGCCACACTAATTAGTCAGATTACCGGCTTCATGGGAGAGATAATTTATGATACCGATCGCCCAGACGGTACTGTAAGAAAGTTGATGGATTCATCTAAGATGAACCATTTAGGCTGGTTCCCAAAAATTACTCTAAAAGAAGGAATTTCAAAAACTTACAGCCTTTTCAAAGATCAATTCTCAAGTACATTAAAGTAAAACATTCTCCTCCTTTTTGCGTAAACCTTTAGAACAAAAATAGTCAGAATCCTCATGACTATGAATCAGGTTTACACAAAGAAAATTATCAATGAGAAGTAATTATTTAAGAAATTTCTTTCGCAGCACTTTATCCCTCCTATTCATTTTCGGAATTGAGTCAGTAGTCGGTCAATGTCCAAATGCTAGTTTCACTCTTCCAGCTTCAGTCTGCGCTGGCTCTGCTATTACCTTGTCAAATACCAGTAGCAACTCCAGCAGTTACTTTTGGGATTTCACACCGGGGTTTTTCAGAAGTTCGGGCACGAAAATAATTGACAGCATTAGTTCATTGCAAAACCCAAGAGACATTACCGTCCTTGAACAAAATGACACAACAGTTGCTTTCTATCTTGGTGGATCTTCTGGAAAAATGTATAGGGCAGTTTTTGCAAATGGAATAGATCAACCCGCTACTGCTATCGACGATTTAGGAGACCTTGGTTTGCTATATCAACCGAGTGATGTTGATTTCTATAAAGAAAATAATGAATGGTATGGTTTAATAGTTGACTATGGAAATTTTGGATTAGTAAGATTTCATTTGGGAAATAGTTTGTTGAATTCACCAGACAATGCATCAGTATTGTTAACTTTTGCCAATAGCAATTTGTCGAATCCATGGTCAATCAAAATTAATAAAGACTCAATTGGCAACATAACAGCTTTAGCAACGAGTACAACTACGAATAGTTTTACTATTTTCGATTTTGGTAATTCCATTTTAAATTCTCCTTTTGCAAATCCCCCTGTAGTAATTCCCGGATTAGCTTATGTAATGGATGGAATCATTGTAAAAGAATGTGGAAATTATTATGGTTTATTCGCCGGCTATTCATCATCGAATATTATAATGGCTAACTTTGGAAGTTCAGTTAATTCTTCTCCAACTTTTAGCACATTGATTTCGAATGGCAATCCTTCTGATTTAGCGATTGTACAAGATAGTTCTAGTTGGAAATTACTCACTACTAATTGGAGTTCTGGAGAAATTAGAAAATATGATTTAGGCAATTCACTTTCGTCAAACTCTGCCAACTTAATTGGAACAGAAAATTTCGGAGGCACAAATCCAAAAGGTATTGAAGTAATAAGAAAAGGAAATACAAATTATGTCTTCCTTCAAAACAATGGAACTTCAAATTTTCAAATTGTAAAATACTCCAACATCATTAATGTTTCTCAAGCAAGTAGTACTGATTTTAACCCTACTGGAATATCTTTTAATTCATCGGGAATCTTTCCAGTCACTTTAACTTCCACAGATAGTTCGGGAAACACCTCGTCAGTTACACAACAATTACAAGTTTTCAACTCACCGATTAGTGAATTTTCAGTGTCAAATTTATGCGAAGGTGATTCGACAAATTTCGTGGATTCTTCATTTATTTCAAATGGAGTTATTATTTCATGGTTATGGAATTTTGGTGATGGCAATACTAGCAATTTACAAAATCCTCTGCACTTATATTTTTCGCCAGGAACTTACACTGTTACACTGCAAACTAGTTCTGGCTCTTGCGACAACATAAAAAGTAAATTAATTACGATATCACCAAAGCCTGTAGCTAATTTTATCACATCAACTAGTTGCTCGAATAAAGAAATTTCGTTTACAGATTTATCAACCATAACAACTGGAAGCATTGTTCAATGGAATTGGAGTTTCGGCAATGGAGATACATCTTCAACACAAAATCCTAATTATGCCTTTCCTACTGGAGGGAATTATTTAGTTTCATTAATAGTAACCACCAACAATCTCTGCTCTTCCTCCTTCTCTACCAATCAAATTATAAATTCAAGTCCAATCGCAAATTACTCTTCCATCAATACTTGCATTGGACAACAAACCGATTTCCTCAATCAAACCTTGGCAAATGGATCTGCTATTACTAATTACGATTGGAATTTTGGCGATGGATTCACAGATACAAGTTCATCCCCATCACACACTTTTCCCAATGTCCTTGCAAATTATCAAGTTGAATTAATTGTTTCCGCTACAAATGGCTGCAACGATACAATTTCACAGAACATCCGTATTTCAAATATTCCTACAGCATCATTTAGCACTCCTGCATTTCCTTGCCAATCTAATCAGGTTCACTTTGACGATCTCTCAACAGTATCTGGTGATACTGTGAACGGATGGCTTTGGGATTTTGGTGATGGCTCAATTGATTCAATAGCGTCGCCAAATCATATTTATACGACCCCCGGAACTTATACGGTTAGTCTCAATGTTTTTTCACCAACAAGTTGTCCAAGTACTCAGTCGCAGCAAACCATCACAGTTATAGAAAGTCCTATAGCATTATTTTCTTATTCATCAACTTGTTTGGGTACTACCACATCATTCATCAATATGTCAACCCCTGCCTCGGGAAATATTATTTCAAGTTATTCATGGCACTTCACACAAACAGATTCTTCCAATTTTCAAAATCCGTTTTTCAACTTTAATGGTCTTGGAAGTTATGTCGTGTCATTGGTTGCAACTTCTCCAGAAGGCTGTATTGGCCAAGCTCAAATGAACATTGATGTGCATCCACAACCAATCGTTTCATTTACCACAAACTTAGCATGTAGCAGACAAGCACTTCAATTTATAAATCAAACATCAATAGATTCACTCAGCACCGTTTCACAATACCTATGGAATTTTGGAGACTTCTCCAATCCTGCAACAAACACTTCATCCCTTTCAGATCCCATTCACACCTATGATACAACTTCGTTTTATAATGCATCATTGATTGCAATCACAAATTATGGATGCAGCGATACACTAGTAAAAAGTATCCGTGTGAATCAATCGGCTCCTGTTAATTTTACTTATTCACCAACGTGCCTAGGCAATCTAATGGAGTTTTTTAATCCCGGATCATCTCTTGACAGTTTGTACAATTGGAATTTTGGCGATGGGCAAACAAATCAATTGCGTGAGCCTGCACACTACTATGCAATTGCCAGAAATTATCAAGTCGTCTTAAGTGTAACAACTTCTCAAGGTTGCGTTTCATCGGCTAGTAAACAAGTTAGTGTTAGTCCAATTCCTGTTGCTAATTTTTCTACTCCAGAAGGATGCAAAAACGCGCCATATTCACTAACTGAGCTGTCAACTGTATCAACTGGCAGTATTGTTTCATACCAATGGAATATAACAGAAGGCAATATTATTCTATTCGGAAATAATCCAAGTTACACATTTTCAGATACAGGATTATACCATGTTTCATTGCAGGTTACTAGCGATATCGGTTGCAAAAAAACAATTTCAAAAACGTTTAACATTCATTCATTACCTACTTCTAATTTTAGTTTTGATCCACAATTTGGAAATCCACCATTGGATGTTCAATTTACAGATCAATCAAGTCAAGCATCGAGTTACAATTGGAATTTTGGAATAGACAGTACGATTAGCTCTTTACAAAACCCACATTATCTTTATACAGATACAGGCTTGTTCACAATTACACATGTTATTTCTAGTATCTATGGATGCAAAGACACTGCACGAAAAAACATCTATGTAATCAAACCTATTTTAGACATTGCTGTGACGGGTGATTCATCCTACATTCTAGGAGATTACTTTTACATAGTGACCACTATTTCAAATTTGGGAACTCAAGAAATTAATAGTGTTTTGATGCAAGCAAGACTAGCTGATGGGAATACAATTAGAGAGAAACTTGAAAGATCAATTCCAAATGGAACTACTGGTATCCAGACCTATCATTTTACAGCTGCATTTCATTTATCAGAGGGAATCAACTATGACTATTACTGCATCAGTGCTACCCAGCCAAATGGCCAATCAGATGACGTGCCCACGAACAATGAAAAATGTTATTCGTTAATTCAGGATTTATCGATTCAAAACCCTTATCCCAATCCTGTCGTGGACCAATTTGGTCTCCGTATAGTTGCTCCTTTTAAAGCAAAAATTTCACTTGTTTTATATGATCAATCTGGAAAAAGCGTAAATGAAATTGCTCAAAGCCAAATCCAGCAAGGGCTTTCAGAGTACAACGTTGACACAAAAAATTTGGAAGATGGTATTTATACAATTCAAATTATTTTCAAAGAGAAAGTGTATTACCGTCAAATAGTAGTCACTCACACATCAAAATGAGTCGTTAATAAAAGAGATGAATAAATAGACCTCATTCCTTGATAAAAACTCCAAATTCTTGTACGTTTGCGTAAAAGCACGCAGTATGGAATATGAAATCAAACCTGCTAAGGGTTTGCAATTCAATTTAAAAGAATTATGGGAATTTAGAGAGCTCATTTATTTTTTCACGCTGCGTGATGTAAAAATCAAGTACAAACAAACTGTGTTAGGTGCTCTGTGGGCAATTCTTCAACCATTTTTATTGATGGTTATATTTACCGTTTTCTTTGCCGGACATTTAGACATAAGTTCATACAATCTGCCCTACCCTGTTTTTGTTTTCTCAGGTTTGATTCTTTGGAATGTTTTTGCGACAGGGATTTCAACAGCTGGAAACAGTATGATTGTTAATTCAAATATTATAAAGAAAATTTATTTCCCTCGCTTAATTATTCCGATCTCGGGTATTATGGGTACACTGATAGATTTCAGTATGACTCTAATTATGTTTATAGGAGTTCTCGTCTATTTCCTTCCAACTTTTTCACTAGCAAGTTTAATAATCCACTTGTTTTTTTCGCTTACTATTATTTTACTGACAACTTTTGGGATTGGAAGTTTACTAGCAGCACTGAATGTAAAATATAGAGATTTCAGGTATATCATTCCCTTCATGATACAAGTTTTACTTTTTGTTTCTCCAGTTATTTATCCTGTATCTATCATTAAAAATAATTTTCTTGTTAAAATATTAAATCTAAATCCGATAGCAGGAGCAATAGAAATTCTACGAAGTTCATTGAATGGAACAGGAATGGATTTAATTCTTCTAGCAAAATCACTGCTGATTTCATTGGTTCTCTTTTTTATCGGGCTCTCCTACTTCCGTAAAACCGAATATTACTTTGCAGATATAGCTTAATGAAACCAATTTTAGAAGTCAAAAATATTGCAAAGAAGTTCAAGATTTATCATGAACACTTACCCTATGAATCATTGCGTTCAAAAATAATGAATCCTTTAAAGTTCTTTTCAAAAAAGGAAGTTGAAGAATTTTGGGCGTTGAAGAATGTGACCTTTAATGTAAATCCAGGCGAGAGTATTGGTATCATTGGAAAAAATGGCGCCGGCAAATCAACCTTACTAAAAGTACTATCGAAGATAACTCCACCTACTTCAGGAAAAATTATTTCAAGAGGAAGAATCGCTTCCTTATTGGAAGTAGGCACTGGATTTCATCCAGAATTAACAGGCAGAGAAAATGTTTTTTTGAATGGTTCAATTTTAGGTATGAAACGCAAAGAAATCAATGATCAGTTCGATGCAATTATTGATTTCTCAGGAATTGAAAAGTTTTTAGATACACAATTAAAACATTATTCAAGTGGCATGCAACTCAGACTAGCCTTTGCAGTGGCAGCTTTTTTGAATCCTGAGATAATGATTATTGACGAAGTACTCGCCGTTGGTGATGCAGATTTCCAAAAAAAATGTATTGGAAAAATGGAAGGCGTTACCAAAAGCGGTAGAACTATTTTGTTTGTAAGCCATCAAATGGGTTTAGTAAATCAATTGTGTTCACGGGCTTTGCTGATGAACAAGGGTGAAATTTTAGTTAGTGATTCAACAGAAATTGTTACTTCAAAATATTTATCGTTCGACTATCATGAATCGGACAATATTTTCATTCATAATCCTCAACAAACCGATAACAAAGAACATTACATACAATCAGCATTTACAGTTGACGAAAACGAAAAAAATAAATCGGTATTTGGATTCAATGAAATCATTCGGTTAAAAATCGTTATTGCAAGCAATATAATCCACAGCGATGAATTACTTTCTGTTGCTTTGCAAGATAAGTATGGCAATAGAATATTTACTATTCATCAACCTTTGGAAAAGCTACAGCACGCAGATGGTAAATATAGCGGCACTTTATGCATACCTGAAAATCTCATAGCACCAAACATTTACGCATTCCATTTCGCAATTGTACGGTCAGACGGAAAAGTTTATGATATTCATGAGGGACAATGCAGAATTCGGGTAGCAGATACGGGGACTCCATTTTCTCAATACGAAGGAAAAGATTATGGACATATTATTCTTTCGTGTAAATGGGAATAATTTAAACTAAAAGATCATGTTCAGGAATCTGATAAATCTATTTCGAAGATCAAATGTCAGCAATGTTTTTTCCACTGGAGAAGGAACTAAAGTCAATGGCACTTTACATTTAGGACATACCAATTCAAAAATTGAAATTGGTTCGAATTGTTTAATCGAAGGAGTTTTAACAACCTATACATCAGGTTCAAAAATAATCATCGGAAATAATGTTTTCATAGGCAAAAATTCATTAATAGGAAGTGCAAGTAAAATAGAAATTGGCAATCATGTTTTGATATCTTTTGATTGTATTATTCAGGATTCAGATACACATCATCTTGATCCACAAAAAAGAAAGAGTGATACCATAGATTGGATGCATGGAAAAAAAAATTGGGAGGGTATTCCAACTTCATCAATCAAAATTGAAAACGACGCTTGGATTGGAGCTCGATCAATAATTTTAAAAGGTGTAGTAATTGGTGAAGGTGCAGTAGTAGGTGCTGGATCATGTGTTACGAAAGATGTTCTCCCCTTCACAGTGGTTGCTGGGAATCCTGCAAAATTTATAAAAAATATAGAACACTAATGGCACTACTTCCACTTTTTATACGCCGTTTATATATTCGATCCAAATGGTTTTTATCGAATTATAATAAAATTGAATTTAACACTGAATTGTTCAATGATATTTACGGGCCACCGACCTACAATACAGATGGTTTAGCGACAAGTACGAATTCAGATTTTATCCACGATCAAAAATTTGCAAAAGCATATCAGTCAGCAAAAGATACTAATCCGTGGCCCAACTTTACATTGATGTGGAGAATTCATGTTGTGTGTTGGGTTGCAGAAACCGTAAAAAATTTAGAAGGAGATTTTGTAGAATGTGGTGTGAATACAGGTTCCTATGCGAGAGCGATTATGGACTATGTAAATTTTAATTCTCTAAATAAAACTTTTTATTTAATGGATACATTTATAGGCCTTGATGAAAAGTACGTTACAACAGATGAAAAAGATTTAGGGATTTTAAATTATAATTATAGAGATACTTACGAAGAAGTAAAAAACACCTTCAAAAATTTCAATGTTAAGATTATAAAAGGAAGTATTCCTGATACGTTGGATCAATGCAAATCAGATAAAATATGCTATCTTTCATTAGACATGAATAATGTTATTCCTGAAATTGCGGCCATTGAATATTTCTGGCAGAAATTAGTAATCAATGGCATTGTGCTTTTGGATGATTATGGATTCCCCATGCATATCAATCAAAAAAGAGGGTTTGACAAATTCGCTAAATCTGTCAACCACGAAATATTAACTTTACCAACAGGTCAGGGTTTAATTATTAAAACGCATTAGAAAAAATGAGAATATTAATTATCGGTTCAAAAGGATTTATTGGCTCTCATTTGCATTCATTTTATACTAGTAATTCGAATAATTTTGTCATGGGATGTGATGTAAAATCTGACCCTGCTAATTCAAAATATATACAAGTTGAAAAATTCAATTCTGATTATGATAAATTATTAATAGCAAACGAATTTGATGTTTGTGTTTATGCGGGTGGCAATGGCAGTGTCCCCTATTCACTACAATATCCTGAAATAGATTATCATTTAAATACATTTGCTATTAATAGGATTCTAAGTTCCATTCATAAACATCAACCCCATTGTAAATTTGTCCATTTATCTAGTGCAGCTGTTTACGGTTCTCCAGAAAAACTTCCAATCACAGAAGCTGACGAGATTAAACCACTATCACCTTATGGTTGGCATAAGTTTATGTCAGAAATAATATGCAAGAAATATAGCTCTCTCTATAATATCCCAACTGTAAGTTTGCGTGTTTTTTCTGTTTATGGAGAGGGGATTCAAAAGCAACTTTTTTGGGACATCTACCAAAAGATTATAAAGACAAAAAACATTACACTCTTTGGCACAGGAAATGAAAGTCGTGACTTTATTTACATTTCTGATTTGATTCATGCTATTGATATCTTAATTCACCAGGCAAAATTTCAAGGAGAAGTTTACAACGTTGCTTCAGGAACAGAATCCACAATTAAAGAAGCTTCAACAGTTTTTTGTACATTATTCGATAAAACCACAACTATTAATTTCGGTGGGGAAACCAAACCAGGAGATCCAATAAATTGGAGAGCAGATATTAGTAAAATAAAAAAACTCGGATTTCAAGCCAAGGTTGAACTGAAACAAGGTCTAGAACATTACACTTCATGGTTAAAAGAAAACGAATTGCTTTAAATTATAGAGTCGGCTATGATTTCTCTGCAGGGATCGTAATTTATATTCAGAACATTATTAAAAGTTTGAAACTTTTAGATGATCACCTGCGTCCACATTTGATAATTATTTATTCAAAGGCTTCACCAATTGAAGAAATAAAAGAAATTGGATATCCGTATATTGAATTTTATTTGTACAAACCCATTCACAGAAATTTCTTCAAATTAGCAATTAATAAATTATCGAAATTATTGTTGAAAAGTTATACAATAAAAAGATATTCTTTTCCAAAGAAGATCGATATACTGTATCCTTATTTTGAATGTGAAGAAACATTTTTTTACAGAGATCGCCTTTACTGGAAACCTGATTTTCAAGAGCAATATTTTCCACAGTACGTTTCAACAAGGGAGATTGAATTTGTGAATTCAGAAATGAAAAAAATTGCCGCAAACTCCAATTACACTTTAGTTTTAAGTAGTCAGAATGCAATGGATGATTACAAAACATTTTTTTCTCCAACTTTCAACAAGACAAAGTTGTTGAAATTTATTTCTTTGATGCCTGATATTTCAAAAATTAATGCTGAAGCTGTTCTTCAAAAATACAATATAACAAAGAAATACTTTTTGGTCGCTAATCAATTTTGGCCTCATAAAAACCACATGGTCATTTTGGAAGCTATGAAAGAATTATACGAATCAAGTTCAGACTTTCAAATTGTAATGACAGGGAAAAAATCTACCTATAGAGATAAAAAATATTTAATTAACATGGAGAAGTTCATTTTAGAGAACAAACTTCAGAAAAATGTTAAGATGACAAGCTTCATTTCAAGAGAAGAACAATTAGTATTAATGAATAATTCCATTTCTGTCATTCAGCCTTCGCTATTTGAGGGCTGGAGTACTGTCATAGAAGATTGTAAAAATTTAGGGCATTTTGTTTTAGCTAGTGATTTATCAGTGAACATTGAACAAATATCTAATAACTGTTTGTTTTTTGAAAAAAACAATCCAAAAGATCTTGCATTAAAAATGAAATTGGTTTTAGACGATAAAATCACCAAAAGTAAAATTGATTATCAAGTTAACATTGAACGCTTCAAAAAAGATCTCGTAAATGTCTTTGAACTAGATAAATAGAATGAAAGGTGTAAGCGTAATTATCTGCTGCTATAATAGCGAATCAAAAATAGCGTCAACTCTTAGTTGTTTGCAAAATCAACTTATTATTCCAGGATTGCAATGGGAAATAATTGTAGTTGACAATGGTTCATCAGATCAGACAATTGAAACAATCAAATCACAATGGAAGAAGCAGCCACTAACTGCATTAAAAATTTTAACAGAGGAGAAACAAGGACAAACTTTCGCACGAGCCAAAGGATTGAAAGAATCGAAATATGAATACTGTTCATTTATAGATGACGACAATAGAGTTTGCAAAGAATGGATTTCAACAGTCTATGAAATATTTGAAGCTCATCCAGAATGCGCGGCTAGTGGCGGAATAGGAAATGCAACATTTGAAATAGTTAAACCGTTTTGGTTCGATAAATATGAGGCAAATTTTGCTGTTGGACCACAAGGAAAAAACAGTGGCTATGTTGAATTAAATCGTTCTTATTTATATGGAGCTGGACTTAATCTTCAAAAGAGAATAGTTGAGTCCATGACAAAAAAAGAATTTCCACAAATTCAGACAGGAAGGTTAGTAGATCAAATGCGAGGTGGTGGAGAAGACAGTGAACTTTGTTTTTGTCTAGTGCTTAGCGGATACAAATTATGGTACGATGAGAGACTAAAATTTGATCACTTTATGCCAAGTGGAAGGATGACAGAGGAATATTTAAAAAAATTGCAAATTGGAATGGGAAGAGATGAAGTAGTTTTATCCATCTACCGTTCTTATATTAGTAAAAGGTTTACTCCGAAAAAAAACTACATCGTTGAATTCATGGTCACTTATGTCCATTTTATCAAAAAAAATCTCTACACAAAGAGAAGAACTAAAACTGAAAAGTTCTATTATTCAATGCATTGTGCTTATATAAAAGGATACCTAACAGAGCTCCTTTTTATTGGCAAAAAAACTAATTGGATTAGAAATAAAATTGATTATTTTGTACATCAAGTCAACAAAAAATAGTTCCTGCTAGTAAATTTTAAAGACAATGATACTCTCTCACGAAAAAAAATTCATTTTTATTCACATCTATAAGGTGGCGGGTACTAGTGTGAGAAGGATCCTAGCCCGGTATGATAATTTATCAAAGGATGATTTTCCATTGTACGAAAACGCTAAATTTTGGTTGGGCAGCAGGTATGGGATTTTTTCCGATTTATCATTAAATCATATTAGGGCGAGTAAAGTGAAACGTTTTATTCCCAGGGATCAATATAATAGTTATTTCAAATTTTCATTCGTAAGAAATCCATGGGATTGGCAAGTCTCATTATATCATTTTATGTTGCAATCTACAGACCATCCTCAACATAAAATTATTCACAAGATGAAAGGTTTTGACGAATATATAGAATGGAGAATTAATAGCGACTTTGAATTACAAAAGGATTTCCTCTATGATGAAAATGATAATCTGATTGTTGACTATATTGGGAAATTTGAAAATCTGCAAGAAGACTTCAATGAAATTTGCTTGCGTTTAGAAATAAAACCTGTAGACCTTCCAGTCACCAATAAAAGCAAGCACAAACATTATAGCGAATACTACAACAAAAGTACAAGAGATAAAATTTACGAAGCTTATAAAACAGACATAGATTATTTTCACTATGACTTTTGA
>JANLRG010000168.1:0-1238 GCA_031361545.1 Bacteroidota bacterium | reverse complement strand
GTACTGATCATGTTGATTGTCCATGAAGCTGTTCATGCTTTAGATACAAGAGACAATAGTACTTTAGAAAGATATAAAACTGAATTTAGAGCCTATTGGATGGATGGTAGATTTGGTCCTCCTTTCCAATCAGCTTGCCCGGCTCCGCCCAATGGATGCAGAGAAGCTCGATTTGACCCCACAATCCCTCTGCCAGGACCTAAATCTCCTCGGGCTAAAGCGATATTTGACCATTTGTATGGTTCTGTGACTTATCCGTTTGTTAAGCCCGCTTATGATAATAATGAAGCTGGATTTAGAACAGAAGTTGACAACTATTTGATACCTGATGGAATCAATTTGCTCGTCTCTGAAAGACTTGAAGTATTAAGAGGTGTTATTGAAAGTTTCTTAGGTTTAAGATTTAATGCTTTAAGAAATAGGGTGCAAGCTTTTATGGGTGCAGTTGCTCCTGCTCCAGCACAAGGCGTTTTAGATGCTGAAGAAAGGGCTTTTATCGCAAACAGCAGAGCTTGGAGAGCACTTTTGGATAGAAAAATCAGTTCGCGCACGAATAGAACCCTCTTAAAAACAGATTTAGGAATACCTCAATAATAGAATATGGCATTACAAAAATATACAATCAAAGATTTGGGTATTTCAATAGAGTTCTCTGACGATTTACCTATACTCGAATGGCAAGATCTTGAGATGCACGGCATTTATCAACCTGTTGATGATGGTCAAGCAATCGTTTTTATAAGATATGGCAAGCACGAAACGCTTGAAAACTTTGTCTCTTTCCTTGGCGATGCTGTCAACCAAGTATTGGCAAAGCCAATTGAAAAAATAAAATATTTAGGGCATATTGTACAATGTCAAGAATTTATTTTGTTCCGGTCTGATGATTCAATTAAAAATATGGATAATTTTAATAAACAAAAGAAAAATGGCGGCATCTCACATGAAATAAATATCTTAGTCATTGGTTTATATATGTTTTCCAAGCCAATTCTCGTGGGTTATAGACTACCCGAAGAATTGAAGGTGCAGTATCTTTCTATTTTTATGAAGATAGTGTTAAGCGTTCAAAAAATTTAGTCTTATTCTTTTAATTGTTAAAACTATTTTTCGAGTAATTTAAAATAAAAACCAATGCCAATCATCTCCATCGCCATACAAAAAGGCGGCTCGGGCAAAACCACCACCGCTATCAATCTCGCCGCTGCTTTGCAACTGAGGGGGCAGCGGGTATTGTT
>JANLRG010000110.1:0-19166 GCA_031361545.1 Bacteroidota bacterium | reverse complement strand
GCAGTGCGAAATGACGCTTGACGAGAACGAAGATTGATTCATGGTCTTTTATTTCCGCTTAACATCTCACCCCTCGCCAGAATTATTACTTTTTCTTTGACCTCTGACTACAAACCCTATTACTTTTTTTATTTCTTCTCTTACTTCTGACTTATGACCTCTAACCATATTACCTTTTTACTTATTATTTCTCCTCCACCCTACTCACTTCAAGTAAAGTCTATGAACATGCGAATGTAGAAAAATAAGATGAAAAGATCATTTTTTAGAGAGTGTTACCGATTTTCTTTTCATACTTTCGTTTCCTCAAAGTTATGCAATTAGCCCAACCCAAAGTAGGAAATAGACGTTTACGATCTTCGTATGCTTCATCTATAATAAGTGTTTCACTAGTGCTATTTATGTTGGGGTTGTTAGGACTTTTAGTTGTCGATGCTAAAAAAATATCGGACTTTGTAAAGGAGCATGTACAGTTGAATGTTTATTTGCAAGACAACATCGGCGAGCAGGATTTGAATATGTTTTTGTCCGCTTTGAATGGATCTGATTTTGTTAGATCTACTCGTTACGTAAGTAAAGAAGAAGCTTTAGACAGTTTAAAAAAAGAATTAGGAGAGAATGCTGTGGGGATGATTGAGAGCAATCCTTTACCTGCTACAATCGACATCAACTTAAAGGCGAGTTATGCTAATCAAGATAGTTTACAAAAGATTAAAGAATCACTAAGCAAAATTCGCTTGGTACGAGAGGTGAGTTATCAGCAAACTGAAATTACCAAGATGAATGAAAACTTTCGAACTATTGCTATGATCATCTTAATTTTTTGTGGTCTGTTACTGTTCATTGCTGTTGTCCTAATCAATAATACAATTCGGTTATCAATGTACTCAAAACGTTTCTTGATTAAGAGTATGCAATTAGTTGGAGCCACAAAATCTTTCATTCGTTGGCCCTTTCTGAAGAAAAGTTTTGTTCACGGAATATATTCGGGTTTCATTGGAAGTCTTTTACTCGGGGTTGTTCTCTATTTTATTCAAACTCAATTTCCGGAGTTACAACAGCTCTCTGATTTAAAATTGCTCGGATTACTTTTTGTTGGAATGATAACGATTGGAGTTTTCGTAACTGGCTTTTCTACTTTTTTTGTAATCAATAAATATTTAAAAATTCATGTCGATGAATTGTACCAGTAAATTATTTTAAGTAGAAAAAATTAAATGTAGTGTAGTTTACAATAGCTTATTCAAATTATTTTACCTTTCAAAAGAGTTTAGATTTAATTAATTACTTCAAAAATTGGCCTTGAAATCTTTGACAACTAAAAGATGCAATTCCAAATAGTGATTCACTATGGAAAACAACTTGGCTCATCGAATAATATTCTATCTTCGACAAACATCTTAGTCCTGTTTTTTTTGATTTTGAATTAATAGAATTAATCACCATGAAACATTTAGTAAAATCATTTTACAATGTTATTCCTTTCAAAAAAGAAATTTTCACTTTGATAAAAAAAATTTATCAACCAAGTGCAATAGTTTATAAGCATTTAACATTTAAGGGGATTTTTAAAGTGAAAGTAGAAAGTGGAAATTCATTTCTTCTGCATCATTTTGGTTACATGATAGAGAATGAAATTTTCTGGTGTGGCTTAAAAGATGGGTGGGAAAAACAATCGATAGGTTTGTGGTCAAAGTTATGTCTTCGTTCAGAATACATTTTAGATCTTGGCGCAAATACAGGAGTTTTTTCTCTTATTGCAAAAGCTACAAATCCCAATTCAAAAGTCTATGCATTTGAACCGGTACAAAGAGTATTTAATAAACTGAAGCAAAATGTTTCTATTAATTCTTATGATATTATTTGTATAGACAAAGCCGTTTCAAATTTTGATGGCAAGGCGAAAATTTACGATACCAATGCAGAACATATTTTATCTGTCACAGTGAATTATAATTATTTAGATCCTGCAGTAAAAGTTGTAGAAGTAGAAATTGAAACGATAACATTAAACAAGTTTATTAAAGACAACGATATCCCTCGCATTGATTTGATGAAAATAGATGTTGAAACACATGAACCCGAAACACTGGATGGATTCTCAGATTATCTGGCAATTTTTCGACCAGCAATGCTCATAGAAATTCTCAACAATGAAATTGGTGCCAGAGTTGAAAAACTAGTATATAGTTTAGGTTACTTGTATTTCAATATTGATGAAAACAATGGAATACAACAAACGGAACATATAGTTAAAAGCGATTACTATAACTACTTGCTCTGTGACGAACAAACAGCTAAAGATTTAAATCTATTTATTTAGTAATGATTTCATTTTTTCTTTAACAAAAGGATTTAAGTGGTAATTCAATAACAAATTTATTCCAACAAGTAAAGTTGACTAAAAATAGAGAATAGGTTTGTTGATTGAAAAAAACTCCTGAATTTCTGTATATAATCTGTCAAGTCTTAAGTCTTTTTGGAACCACCAAAATCAGTCTAAATTATAAGTGAATATCGGACTTTCACCTCCAATTTAGGGCGTTTTTTCCATTTGCACCTCCCTCCTTTTTTTATATCTTGCACGCACTTTCGTATAAACAAAATGGCAAAAAAAGATATTAAATCAGCGGTTGACTTTCCATTCGGAAAAGAAAACATCATGTGGATGCTTGTCGGAATAGCATTTATTGTAATTGGTTTTGCATTAATGACTGGAGGCGGAGCAACCGATCCGAAAGTTTTTAATCCAGAAATATTCAGTGCACGAAGAATTACAATTGCGCCTGTTTTAGTTATGGCTGGATTAGTCATCGAAGTTTATGCAGTAATGAAAAAATCTAAAGAATAGTTTTTTCTTTTCGACTATTGTTCCCACAGTATCCAGCTCAATTTTAGTTCACTCAATTTTCCAAAGACAATCGATGACGATTTTCCATGCATTAATTCTGGCCATCATTGAAGGACTAACAGAATTTCTACCCGTTTCCTCGACTGGTCATATGATTATCGGCTCTTCTATAATGGGAATTGCAAGTGACCCTTTTACAAAACTATTTACCGTTTGTATTCAATTTGGAGCCATCCTTTCAGTAGTAATTATTTACTGGAAAAAGTTTATCCCATCTAAAAATTTACAAACAACTATTTCATTTTATAAAAGATTAATCATTGCTTTTATTCCTGCTGTTATAGCAGGTTTACTTTTCAAAAAATATATTGATGCGCTTTTAGAAAATGTAATTATTGTTGCCGTTAGTTTACTTGTTGGTGGTGTAATTTTTTTACTTCTCGATAAATGGTTTGCAGCCGCAGAAGAGCGGGGAGAGAAAGAGCTAAAGTCAGATAAAAAAGCTTTTATAATTGGATCATTTCAAGTGATAGCTATGATTCCTGGAGTATCACGATCTGCAGCCACAATCATAGGAGGATTAACGCAAAGGCTAAATAAAAAAGCTGCTGCTGAATTTTCTTTTTTCTTGGCGGTACCAACAATGTTTGCGGCGACTATAAAAGATCTTTATGATTATTCAAAAGAAGGCTTTAGTTTAGATGGGCACCAAATTCTTTTATTAGTAATTGGAAATATTATTGCTTTCCTGGTCGCTCTCTTAGCGATAAAATCTTTTGTTTCTTATCTTATGAATCATGGGTTTAAAGTTTTTGGGTATTATAGAATTATTGTAGGGCTGACGATTCTAGTACTATATTATTTAGGAATTGATTTACATTTTGTTTCTTAATGATTGGTTCTACCGACAGAATTATTTTAATCAATAAGCCTCTTGAATGGACATCCTTTGATGTTGTTAATAAATTAAAACGACCACTTTTAGAAGAATACAAATTACTTTTTCCTGAAGCAGAACGGAAGCAGATTAAAAAGTATAAAGTTGGACATGCTGGAACATTAGATCCGCTTGCCACAGGTTTGTTAGTCATTTGTACGGGAAAACTTACAAAAAGCATACAACAAATTCAAGATGCAGAAAAAGAATATACAGGCACCATTACTATCGGCGCAGTTACTCCATCCTACGATTTAGAAACTGTTCCATTTGATTTGAAAGATTTTTCTTATGTGTCAGAAGCATCGATTTTAGAATTGGCAAAAGCAATGGAGGCGGTTCAACAACAAATCCCTCCAGTACATAGTGCGATTAAAGTCAATGGTCAAAGAGCCTACACAAAGGCCCGACAAGGAATAGAACTTGAACTTAAATCACGGGAGATCGAGATTAAAAAATTTGAAATTACCCGCATCAATTTTCCTGAAATTGATTTTAGGGTGGTTTGTACCAAAGGCACCTACATCCGTAGTTTGGCGAACGACTTTGGAAAGAGTTTGGGTGTTGGCGGGTACCTTTCAGCGCTTTGTAGGACCAGAATCGGAGAGTATGTTATAACCAACGCTTATTCCCCGGGCGATTTTCTAGCTCAACTATCTGGAAACAATACATTTAGTTCAGATAAAAAATAATAGAGAAAATCCTTTACAAGGGGGGTGTTCGTATAGTATATTTGCGGCCCTTTTGATTTTCAAAAGTTTGCCTTATAAAATAAGAATATGAAATTATCGCAGTTTAAAGTGAATGTACCGGAAGCATTAATTGCTACTCACCCGGCAAAGAATCGTGAAGATGCTCGATTAATGGTAATGGATAGAAAGACGGGTAAGATTGAGCATAAGCATTTTAAAGATGTCCTTGGTTATTTTGACGACGGTGACACGATGATTGTAAATAATACTCGGGTATTTCCAGCACGTTTATATGGTAACAAAGAAAAAACGGGTGCGAAGATTGAAGTTTTTCTTCTTCGTGAGCTGAACAGAGAGAGTCGTTTGTGGGATGTATTAGTCGATCCGGCTCGTAAAATTCGTATTGGAAATAAATTATATTTTGGTGATGATGATCTTCTTGTTGCCGAAGTAATTGATAACACAACTTCGAGAGGAAGAACATTGCGTTTTCTTTTTGATGGCCCTTATGAAGAGTTCAAAAAAACAATTACGTTATTGGGAAATACTCCACTTCCAAAATACATCAAACGTAAAGCAGAACCAGAAGATGTGGAGCGCTATCAAACTGTTTTTGCGAGTGATGAAGGAGCTGTTGCAGCTCCAACGGCAGGATTGCATTTTAGTTTACCTCTTGTAAAACGTCTAGAATTAAAAGGAGTAAATTTTGCAAATGTTACACTCCATGTTGGATTAGGAACTTTTCGTCCAGTAGAAGTTGAAGACTTAACAAAGCACAAAATGGATTCGGAGCAAGTGATCATTGGAAGTAATGCTTGCGAAATTATTAATAAGGCTAGAGCTAGTAAGAAAAAAGTTTGCGCTGTTGGAACAACTGTGATGCGGGCAATTGAATCTTCTGTGAGTACTCAAGGCGAGGTGAAACCATTTGATGGGTGGACAAACAAATTCATTTTTCCTCCTTATGATTTCAGTGTAGCCAACTGCATGATTACAAATTTTCACATGCCGGAATCAACTTTGTTGATGATGGTTGCCGCTTTTGCAGGTTATGATAATATGATCAACGCATATAAAGTTGCAGTGAAAGAAAAATATCATTTCTATAGCTACGGAGATGCGATGTTGATTATTTAAGGAATAAGGAATAATTGAGAGGTCAGAAAATGAAAGATTTATAATTTAGTGTAGATTTTTCTTAAATAAAATAATAAAAGGGGAGACTAATTTTAAAAGATTAGTTCTCCCCTTTTTTATTGGTTAGAGGTGATTGGTGAAATAGCAATTAATCATTCCATAAAAGCTAAAATGATTAGACTATTTCTTATTTCAGCTTATGGGAAAATTCCAAGTGCTTGATAGCTTACTCCTAATTTACGTATGCCACTTACGAAAGCAGCGGTGCGTAAATCTTCAATTCGTTTATCTGACATTTTAATTTCTCGAATTTCATTGTATGCATAAATCATTGTTTCTTCTAGCCCCGATCTTACAATATCAATTTCATCAGCACCGCGAGAAACAAATTTTCGATCGCGTGGATCCAGGGATTTCCCCGTTAATTTTTCTACTGAAGAAATTAATTCGGTATTCATTACTTCTTGAAAACGTTTTTCCATTCTACCAAAGCGTACGTGCGATAGATTTTTCAACCATTCAAAATAAGAAACCGTCACTCCACCAGCATTGAGGTATAAATCTGGAATGATCATTACATTTTTTTTATTTAGAATAACTTCTCCATCTTTCGTTACAGGACCATTCGCACCTTCAGCAATTACTTTGGCTTTTATGTTGGAAGCATTTTCTGCTGTGATTTGGTTTTCCAAAGCTGCTGGAATCAAAATATCACATTCCATCTCCAACATCGACATTGGATCTTCAATGTTTTTAGCGCCAGGGAAATTAAGAATACTGCCAAGTGTTTTCCGGTGATTAAGTACTGCATCTACATCTAAACCATTTTCATCTAAGATTCCACCTTCACGTTCAATGATACCGATGATGATACCACCACCTTCCTGACAAAATTTAGCTGCATAAAAACCTACGTTGCCTAACCCTTGCACAATTATTTTTTTTCCATCTATTCCGGTCGACCATCCAAGTTTTTTCATATCCTCTGTATTGTTGAGGGCCTCACGCAAACCATAATAAATTCCCTGACCAGTAGCTTCAGTCCGTCCTTGAATACCACCTTGACCAAGTGGTTTTCCAGTGACGCATCCTAATGAATTTAAATCATCATATTTAAATGTAGCATACGTATCAGCTATCCATGCCATTTCTCGAGGGCCACTTCCATAATCGGGAGCTGGAACATCAATAGCAGCACCAATCATACTTTTTTTAATTAACTCAGTTGTATAACGACGCGTAATTTTTTCTAATTGTTTTTCGGAATAATTTCTGGGATTAACTTTAATCCCACCTTTTGCCCCACCAAAAGGAACATCAACAACAGCACATTTGAAAGTCATTAAAGAAGCCAGCGCCTTTACTTCATCTTCATTCACAAATTCGCTATATCGAATACCGCCTTTTGTAGGTGATTTATGCTGACTATGCTGAACTCGAATTCCTTCGATTACCTCTAGCTTACCATCTTTTTCAAGAGGGAATGAAAACTTATATACGCTATTACAAATTTTTATTTGGTGAAGTAACCCAGGTTCAAAATCAGTTAGTGCAGCAGCTTTATCAAAGTAAGCCATTACATCATTATAGAAATGAAGGCCATTTTCAAGATCAGTACTCATGTGTGAAGTTTTTTGTAAAAGTAGGGAAGATTTTAAACTCTGCAAGTAGAAAAATCAATAGAAAGAGTGGAAAATGGAGAATGGAAAATGGAAAATTGAGAATGGAGAATGGAAAATGGAAAATGGAAAATTGAAAATTGAGAATGGAGAATGGAAGATTGAGAATGGATAATTGAAAATGGATAATTGAAAATGGAGAATGGAGAATGAAAGATTGAGAATGAAAGATTGAGAATGGATAATTGAGAATGGAGAATGGAGAATGGAGAATGGAGAATGGAGAATGGAGAATGGAATTAACAAATCTTCAATTCTCAATCATCAATTCTCAATCTTATTTGTCTGTTTTTGAGTCGAGACCACTGAAAATAGAATTGATAAATGTCAAGATAATACTAAAGAAAAAAGCAGTCCAAAAACCATCCACTCTAAAACCGGGAACAATTTTATCTGCCAATAAAACCATACAAGCATTGATGACTAATAAAAACAACCCAAGTGTGAGAACTGTAATGGGAATAGTAAGAAGGACAAAAATGGGTTTGAAGATTGCATTTAAAATGGACAGTACAGCTGCTACACAGAGAGCTGAATACACCGAATTGATATGAACGCCACTAAAAAGGAACGATGCTACAAGAACAGCAAGAGTACTGATTACAAGTTGAGCAAGTAGTTTCATTGTCAATCAATAATTTTGTAATGAAAAATTTCTTTAATTATTTTAAACGAATATCTTTTATATTCATTTGAATGCTTGTCTTATTATTGAAAGTATTTTCCTCTAATGAGTAACAAACATCGAAAGGTACTTTTCGAGAGATAAAAGAATAATGTTGTCCCATTTGAAATGCAATTCCATCCATTCCAAACCTAGTCGTTTCATCTTCTGCAAGATTTAGTTTGAGATGATTATTACCAACTATTCTTGAGAGACCAGAATCTCGAACATTGTCACTACGAAAAACGGGATTCATATTTCCTGGGCCGAAAGGGGCAAATTGTTTAAGGATATTAAAAAAGGGAAGAGTGATTTCCGATAATTTCAACATAGAATCAATTTCAATTTCTTGAGTAAGCATATACTCTTCAATAGTAGATGAAACAAACTCTTCGAATCTCTCTTTAAAAGCCGGGATATTTTCAATCTTCATTGTCAATCCTGCAGCATACATGTGTCCACCAAATTGCTCTAATAAATCACTACAACTTTCAATTGCATTATACACATCAAAGTCCTTCACAGACCGAGCTGAACCAGTAGCCATTCCGTTAGACTCTGTCAGAATAATTGTTGGCCTGTAATATTTTTCCGTGAGGCGTGAAGCAACAATTCCAATAACTCCTTTATGCCAAGTATCATTAAATAAAACGGTAGATCGTTTTCGTGAAAATTCAGGATCCGCTTGAATCATATCAAAAGCTTCCTGAGTAATTTTCACATCCAAACTTTTTCGTTCTGTATTATGTTCTTTGATTCGTTGAGAATTGGCATTTGCTACCGCCGTATTATTTGAGATAAGCAATTCAACAGCATGACGAGCGTCGTGAATTCTTCCTGCTGCATTGATTCGTGGTCCGATAATAAAAACCATATCATTCACTGTAAGATTATAATGAGGTATTTTTTTCTCATCCTCTTCAACATCCAAAAACAATGGAACATTTTCCATTTCGAGAATGGCTTTAATTCCCAATCGGGTTTTATAGTTGAGTTGCTTTAACCCAAAATGAACGAGCACTCTGTTCTCTCCTACTAAAGGAACAATATCGGCAGCGGTGCTGATGGCAACAAGGTCCAAATATTCTTCTAGTTCTTTAAAAGGGAGCTCATGTCTTTGAGCATAAGCAGAAATTAATTTGAATCCAATTCCACAGCCAGAAAGTTCGTTGAAAGGATAGGAACAATCAGATCTTTTGGGATCTAAAACCGCACAAGCAGCGGGAAGAGTTTCGCCCGGTCTATGGTGATCACAAATAATAAAATCAACACCAAGTAATTTAGCATCGCTTACTTTATCAATTGATTTGATTCCACAATCTAAGGCAATAATTAATTTAATATCATTTAATGCTGCATACTCTACTCCTGCTGTCGAAATACCATAACCTTCTTTATAGCGATCGGGTAAATAAAAATCTACATGGTCATAAAAATTTTTCAGAAAAGAATAAACTAGCGCTACTGCTGTTGTACCATCAACATCATAATCACCGTAGATCATAATTTTTTCGTTGTTTGCAATGGCTTGATCTAAACGATCAATTGCTTTATCCATGTCTTTCATAAGAAATGGAT
Source organism: Bacteroidota bacterium (assembly GCA_031361545.1). Taxonomy (GTDB): domain Bacteria; phylum Bacteroidota; class Bacteroidia; order AKYH767-A; family 2013-40CM-41-45; genus JADKIH01. The sequence goes on along the minus strand of JANLRG010000110.1, from coordinate 9,628 downwards.
CATGCAAATCAGTTACTGATGGTCGAAAAAAAAGTCGTGCTTGGTCAAAAGTTGTAATGTTACGACGCACTAAAAGAGTAGCAAGCGTTTTACTAATATTTAATTGAGCAGCCAATGCTGACACCATCTGTGGTTCTCCATCAGGTTTCAACGCCCAGCGCTTTTCACGAATTTCTACATCTGTCATAGTCGGGCGCAAGATACCTAAAATGAGTCGCCTTTTTCACCACCTTTTTAAAAGAAACCTACAACATGCGGTTAAAAACTTACTTGAACTGTTAAATTCTTCTTTTATGAAACAAAAAATAGTCAGTCAACTTAATCAATCACAGTAAAAATCATTCATTCTCATCTTCATCATCGTTCTCTTCTTTAATATCGGGTTTATAATTTTTTCCGGCAACAACGATAACAATTTCTCCCTTTACTGTTTTAGCACTAAAATGTTTTTTACACTCGGCCAAAGTTCCATGAAAATTTTCTTCAAATAGTTTTGATATTTCTCTCGAAACACAGGCGCTTCGTTCTTCTCCAAAAATGCCGCTGAACTGTTCCAAAGCTTTCACCAATCGATACGGCGATTCATAAAAAATCATTGTCCGTTCTTCCTCTCTTAACTTCTCAAGTCGCGTAGCCCTTCCTTTTTTTTGTGGTAAAAATCCTTCGAATGTAAATCGATCTGCTGGTAATCCAGAATTAATAAGAGCAGGAACAAATGCTGTTGCCCCAGGAAGTGTTTCTACACGAATTCCATGACGAAGACATTCCCTCACTAATAAAAAGCCAGGGTCAGATATTCCGGGGGTCCCTGCATCAGTGATGAGAGCAATTACTTCTCCGGCAGCAATCCGTTCAACAATATCGTCCACAATTTTATGTTCATTGTGCATGTGGTAGGAAAGCAAACGTCTATCAATTCCAAGGTGTCGCATAAGATTTCCACTCATACGAGTATCTTCAGCAAGAACAGTATTAGCTTCTTTCAGAATTCGAATAGCGCGAAGGGTAATATCTTCCAGATTACCTACGGGAGTAGGAACGAGATAAAGTCCCGTTTTTTCCATTATGCTAAATAACGTCTTTCAATAATATCCATGAAGACAGAAGCAGCGGCAGGATGTTTCTCCCAATTCATTTCGGAAGAAGTATTTTTCAAAAAATCATGTGCTAAATTCACTGAGCCACATCTGTTCAAATAATCAATAGCAGAGTGATATTTTTCAGAGTCGCCACTAAAAAGATGATTGATAAACTGAAATTTTTCATTCAACCCTATGGATGCTTTGATGTCTTTGACAGGAGTTTTGTGCAAAAGATCGGAAACACTTGTCGTGTTCGGATTAGAAGCAATTCTATCAGCTAACGTTTCTAACTCTTCAAACCTATGAGCAATTGTAGCACTCGATACAAATCGTTCATGAACATCGCTTTTTATTTTCTTAGATGTTGGTGCGACTGAAGGGTCAGCTTTTGCAATGTCTGCCATCAATTTATCCATCGTCATAGCTGGTGGAGCAGGAACTTCAACCGGGATCTGACTAACTTCTTCTTTTCTGATAACTTGTTTTTCATCAGTAGAAATTTTCAAAGGAGAAGAAACTACATCTCCAGAATTTTGAATGGCTGATTCCTCAACAATGATTGTTGACTTTGTTTCGATAGACGACGACACTTTTAAAGAAATGGTTTCATCATTACCAACAACAGACTGAGTAGCGGCTAAATTATTTAAATCGGAAACTACATTGTGTTGCATTTCATTAAGTAATTGCAAAGCGTTTTGATAATGAAGTTGCAATGCTAGTTCATAAGTTTTCCTTATTTCTGCTAAGAAAACATCCATTTCTGCAGGAGGAATTGCTGATGAATGAGCTTGAATAGAACGATGAAAATCTCTTATACGGTCTATGGATAAGATTAGTTGTTGGTGAATGATAGGGCTTTGCATGACTTTGTAACGGAGAATTTTGAAAGATGTTTTGGTTTAAAGAAAAAATGACCAAGGATTTTTTATACAGTAAAAAATTAAAAAATAAGAAATCTAAGATTCACTTATGAAATTTACTACGGCTTATATTACAACAGTTTGGAGTGAAGATTTTAACTCACAATTTCTTACTTTTTCTCTCTTTGAAAACCGATCAAATAGCTGTACGTTTGCCATAGAAAATTCCAATACATGTTTCGGGAAACTTTAAAGGCAAGTCAGGTCAGAAAAGGCCATATAGAAGTGGTCTGCGGGTCAATGTTTTCGGGAAAAACCGAAGAATTGATTCGTCGGTTAAAACGAGCAAAAATAGCGCGTCAAAAAGTTGAAATTTATAAACCACGCATCGATGTTCGTTATGACGAGGTCAATGTAGTTTCGCACGATAGCAATTTTATTCATAGCACACCAGTAGAGTTTGCTTCACAAATACTTTTATTGGCCAATGATGTCGAGGTAATTGGAATAGATGAAGCTCAATTTTTTGATGAGGAACTCCCTTCAGTTTGTCAAACACTCGCCAATCGTGGAATCAGAATTATCGTTGCAGGCTTGGATATGGATTATTTAGGAAAACCTTTTGGTCCTATTCCTTCTCTCCTTGCAATAGCAGAATATGTTACAAAAGTTCATGCTATTTGTATGAACTGCGGCGACCTTGCCAATTATTCACATCGTATCGTAGCTGGAGAAACAAGAATATTATTAGGCGAACAAGAAAGTTATATTCCTTTATGTCGATATTGTTTTAATCAAGAACGAACGAAACAGCATGAGTGAAACAATCTACACAATTCAACAGGTAGCGCAAGCTATAGACGGAACGTTGCACTTAAATGCTCCAGTGAAAAATGAAATTATAAGTTTGCTCACTGACAGTAGAAGAATTTTAAATCCAGAGACAACTTTATTTTTTGCTATCAAAGGTGAACGTCACGATGGTCATCGTTTTATACAACAACTTTTCAAAGAAGGAGTTCGTAATTTTATCATCAGTGAATGGTCCGATGATTTTAAAAATCTTTCAGCGAATTTTATATTAGTAAGTGATGCATTGAACGCTTTACAATTACTTACAACCTTTCATAGAAATCATTTTAAGTATCCAGTTATTGGTATTACCGGAAGCAACGGAAAAACGATTGTGAAAGAATGGTTGTATCAACTTCTAAGAAGTGATCTTTCAATTATTCGTAGTCCAAAGTCTTACAACTCCCAAATAGGAGTTCCTCTTTCCGTTTGGGGAATGCAGGAAGATAATCAGATTGCCATCTTTGAAGCAGGAATTTCATTGCCCGATGAAATGAAAAAACTCGAAAAAATTATTCAACCTACTATCGGTATTTTCACCAACATCGGATCTGCTCATGATGAAAATTTCAAGAGCACCGATGAAAAGGTTTTAGAGAAAATGGAATTATTTCATGGAGTAAAAACATTTCTTTATTGTAAAGATTACACTTCGATTTATGATAACGTTCAGAATTTTCAGTTCGATGATTCATCAGTTCGAATTTTTACTTGGTCGAAAAAATCAAAAGCTGATCTTCAAGTTGGAAGGATTTCCAAAAACAATGATGACACAGAAATTCAAGCAGTTTATAACAATGATTTCATAAACATTAATATTCCTTTTATCGATGATGCCTCTGTAGAAAATGCTATTCTTTGTTGGGCGGTATTGTTGGAAATGGGAATAGAACAAGAAGCTATTAAAGAACGGATGTTGCATTTGAGCCCAGTTGCTATGCGTTTGGAAATGAAAAATGGAATCAATAATTGTTCGGTGATTAACGATAGTTACAATAGCGATATTGGCTCGTTGACAATTGCTTTAGATTTTTTAAATCAACAAAAACAACACGACAAAAAAACAGTCATCCTTTCCGATATTTTACAAAGCGGAAAAAACGAGAACATACTATATAAAGAAGTTGATGCTTTGTTAAAAGCAAAAGGAATCCAGTCATTGATTTGTATAGGTCCAGCTATTAGTCGCCAAGAAAATTGTTTTTCAATGAAGAAGAAATTTTTCAGTTCTACTGATGAATTCCTCCGCGATTTTTCGCCATCAGAATTTCGTGATGAAACCATTTTATTAAAAGGCGCACGATTATTTGGTTTTGAAAAGATTTCTAAAGTGCTACAGCAAAAAGCACATGAAACGGTTTTAGAAATAAATCTGAATTCGTTGGTTCATAATTTGAATTATTATCGTTCACGATTAAAACCACAAACAAAAATAATGGCTATGGTGAAAGCAACTTCTTACGGAAGTGGAAGTTTTGAAGTCGCCAATATATTACAGTTTCACCACGCCGATTATTTAGCAGTGGCCTATAGTGATGAAGGTGTCGAATTAAGAAAAGCTGGCATTGGACTTCCGATAATGGTCATGAATCCGGAGCTAATGAATTTTGAAACGATGATAAAATATCGTTTAGAGCCTGAGATTTATAATTTCAGACAACTCAATCAATTGGCAGAAGTTTTGAAAAAGCAAGACATCGATCCATTAAAAATACATTTGAAGTTAGACACAGGAATGCATCGATTGGGTTTTGAAGAGCGGGAAATAAATGAACTAGTTGTTCGATTAACAAACAATAAAAATTTACATATTCAATCGGTCTTCACTCATTTAGCAGGGAGTGATGAAGCAGAGCATGATGGTTTTACAAAATTACAGTTTGACCGATTTAAAAAAATGAGTTCAGAGATCATTGGTAATTTCAATTATCCAATTATTCGTCACGTTTTAAATTCGTCGGGGATTTTAAGATTCAGTGAAGAGCAATATGAAATGGTTCGACTAGGAATTGGTCTTTATGGGATAGCATCTACACCAAATGAACAAAATCATTTGCAACAAGTAGCCACCTTGAAGACGACTATTTCACAGATAAAAAATGTACCAGCTAATGAAACTATTGGCTATAGTCGCAAAGGAAAAGTTAAGCGCGACACCATTGTAGCTACTGTTGCAATTGGCTATGCAGATGGTATTAACAGAAGGATGAGCAATGGTGTTGGAAAAATGATGTTGAATGGAAAATTGGCACCAATTATCGGAAATGTTTGTATGGATATGTGCATGCTCGACATCACAGAAATTCCTGCGAAAGAAGGTGATGAAGTAATTGTGTTTGGAACAGACTATCCCGTTACAGAAATGGCGAAAGCAATCGGTTCAATTCCATACGAAGTATTGGTGAATGTTTCTCAGCGAGTGAAACGTGTTTATTTTCACGAATAAACTTACAAGTCTTGTTCTGTTATTTGTGATTCGACTTAGAAAAACTTCGGCATTTTATTATTATGTCGAGTTCTTTGGCCACGCTTAATTAACGACACATAAGAAAAATTGATTTCGATAGAACTTGTTGAAGCAGCCGAATTAGAAAGCGAAGAAACATTGCTATCATAAGAGATTCCAAGACCAATTGTATTATATTCGATTCGAGCGTTGATGACAACAGCATCTTTCCAACGATAAAATCCACCAATATAAAAATAGGCTTCTTTCTGATAGTTCGTATATCGTGATTTGAACTGAATCTTATTTTTTAAAAGTCCTCCAACCATAATTTCCTGTTGAGGTCCTTGCATTATAAAAATTGCTTTTGGAAGAATCCATGCATAAGCATCACGTGTCAATGCAATTTCACCACTGGAGTGAACCGTAATTCTTCTTGTGAGTGCCGATTCTTGTTTCAAAAAGAAACTGACATTGGGACTTCCGATATGCGACATCGAAGCACCAACATTAAATGAATTCACGCCATCAGGAACATAAAAATAATTGACGCCTGCATTAAAATCTAAATAAGAAAATTGTTCCAGCTGAATGTTTTCAAAGCCAGGAAGAGAAGCATCGAAGCGATCGCCATTCCATTGTGAATCCCAAGTAGCTTTTGTCAAATCAATTGACTGTTGATTTAACCCAACTTGAAATCCTACACTAAAGAATTGATCATTTTGATCTGTTAACCCCGCAGTATAAGAAAGTGATCCTTCAAAAATTGTATTGCTATACCCTGCTGTTCCTGCTTTATCTTGATAAAGGAGTAAGCCAACACCAAAATAATTATTTCCAATAAATCCTTTCCCCACAGGTGCATCCACTGAAATGTGCATAGTTTTATAACCTTCTCCTAGTCCCGACCATTGGCGGCGATAAAGATTGCTGACACGAGCTTTACCATCGAATACACCTGTTAGAGCAGGGTTCATTTGCAAAGGGGCATTATAGAACTGAGAAAAATGAACGTCTTGTGCAAGCATAGGAGTGCCCAACTGAAAGGACAGAGCCAACAGCACGAAGATCGATTTTTTGTTTCTTAAAATTTTTCGCATTGAAAAATTCATTACTTACTTATCTAATTAATGTTACACTTCCCGTTTTACTTAGTGATGTCCCATCGTTGAAATTAATAGTGACAACATAAGCAAAAACGCCCGGATTTAAATCTTTGCCATTGTATGTTCCGTCCCAGCCAATAGAGGTATTATTGGTTTCAAAAACCTTCTCTCCCCAACGATCATAAATCGTAAAACGAACGCCGTACAAATTATTTCCTCTTAAGAAGAGATAATCATTTCGGCCATCGCCATTAGGAGAAAAAATATTTGGAACGAAGAAATCATTATTGTGCAATATAGTTACAATCACTTGTCGTGTCGTTACGCATCCTGATCCGTCAGAAATTGTACATGTATAAACTGTAGTTTCTAATGGAGTTGCTATTGGATTGGGAGAGGTAACACTGTCCAGACCAAGTGCAGGCGACCAAGTATAAGTAACTCCACCACCAGCATTCAGTTGATAGCTGCTACCAAAGAACATTGCAGTATCTGGTCCAACAAAAGCACCTGGCACACTTTCAATACGAATGTAAGAGTATTTAATAATGGTATCAGCACCATATTGATTCGTAACAATCAGCTGAACATCGTACAAACCATCAGTTGGGTAACGAATACCTGAAGGATTTTGAAAGCTTGAAGTATCAGGAACAGCACCCGGAAAATACCAAGACCAAGAAGTGAAAGGTCCACCTGCAATTACTTGTCCGTTGAAAGCAATTGCAACATTCGAACAAACCTGAGTAGTAGTAGATGAAAAATCTCCGACAGGAAGTTCGCAAGTATCGGCAACGATATAATTTGTTTTAGTTAACGTATCAGTTCCATATTGATTACCTGCAACAAGACTCACATCATAAGATCCGGGAGAAGCATAGCAAACTGTAGGATTTTGAGAAGTGCTCGTCGATGGATTTCCACCAGGGAAAGACCACACCCACGATGTTGCATTACTAGTTGATAAGTCAGTAAATACTACACAAGCTCGTTCACAAATAATTGAATCATCCGCAGTAAAATCAGGATTCGGAGGAGTGCAAGAATTAACAACGATGTAATTTATTTTGGTTAATGTATCACCAGCCGCACCAGTTGAGACAATGAGTTGTACAGAATAAGTTCCTGGGTTTTGAAAAACTATGTTTGTCGGATTTTGTACAGAGGAAGAACCGGGAGTTCCTCCTACAAAAGTCCACTGATAATTTTGAGCAAGAGTTGTTGTGTCGGCATAAAAATTAATAGTATCACCAGCGCAAATTAATGTATCGCTAGCAGTGAAATCTGCACTTGGTAAATCCAGACTTGCAACTAAAATACTATCGAGTGCTACAGAAGGGTTACTAATGCCTGGACCCAAACCAGTATTTCTCCAACGAAAACCAATTTTCACGTTTGGATTATTATTAGCAGAAGCTGGAAGACTCAATGCAAAAGTTGTCCATTTGAAAATAGTTGTATCGGCACCACAGAAAGCTGTTTTTTGCAATTCAACTAAAGTAGTCCATGCCGTTCCATTGTAATATTCAACAAAGCAATTGTCATTATTTGTATTTGGCTCATCGAGTATTCCTAAAATATAATTGAAGGCTAGTTGAATGTTTGAGTAACCCGTACAATTAATAACAGGCGACTCCGCTCTTTTCTCTGTGACTTCAGTGAGCATAAATCCGCCCGGATCATAAATGGCACCGCAATCACCAAATGGACAGCTAACGGCAGCAGTCGTTGCATTTTCTGAACCGGCAACATTTCCAATATGCAGCGATCTTTTTCTCTGAGTAGGGTCTGTCTTGCAACCTCTTACAGCACAAACTCCATTTGCTTTTCCAGGCTCTGTAGCACTGATAAACCATTCATTCGCATTCGTTCCTTGTGCGCCCACGTTTGTAACATTCCACACTCGACCAGAAGACGGACTAGTATAACCAGCAGCCAACACCGCAGAGTCACAAACACCAGCAGTTGATCCAAAATCATCGAAGAAGATGGGGATTTGCGCATTTGTTTTAAAGGAGAAAACAAAAGATACAATTAGAATAAGCAGTAATCGGTAATTGTTACCGGATAAGTATTGGTGATCCATACGATTTTAAAAGCGAACCAATTTACAATTATTTTGGAAATTTCTCATCTTCACTTTTTATATTGATCAGCAAATAAATAAAGGTTAAAATCCGCTTTTTCGGCTTCTTTGCTTATTTGCTGTCTGATTTCTTCTTTATTCACATCCATCATTCTTCTCCGACGAATCAGTTTGTACGCTTTTTCAGCGAGAAGATAATTTTTCTTTGAGTTCTGACTCCCCGATTTTTGATGGATATCAATTTGAAGAATCAATTCATCTACCCCGACTGCTTGAGAAGCCACTGTTTTAATAACAGGAATAATCCATGAGTTAGTCCGATGATCATGCATCATTTTTTGCAGATTATTAACCAATGTATCTGCACCATTGCGATCAGCTTTATTCACTACAAAGATATCGGCAATTTCCATGATACCCGACTTGAGCGCTTGTACCTCATCACCCGATTCCGGAACCACGACAACAACCGTAGTATCGGCAAGTCCAGCAATTTCAACTTCTGATTGTCCAACACCCACCGTTTCAACTATGATCACATCAAAATTAGCAGAGCAAAGAACGTCGGTTATTTCAATAATTTTTTCACTTAATCCACCGAGCGAACCTCTGGTGGCTAGTGAGCGAATGAATACGGAGTCAGAGTTGAAATGTTCCGCCATTCTTAAACGGTCGCCTAAGAGGGATCCAAAGTTGAAGGGCGAAGTTGGATCGACAGCTACGATAGCAACATTTTTTCCTAGCTCCGACAATCGACGAAGCAATGCATTAATGAGAGTACTTTTTCCCGCCCCGGGTGGACCAGTGATTCCAACAACAGGAACAGCTCGACGTTTTATTTTTTTTAAAATAATTTCCCAACCTTCTAATTCATTTTCAACAATAGTAATTGCCCTGGCAATCGCTTTTCTATCGCCAGATTGAAGCAAACTTATGAATTTATCGTAATCTGATTCCAAATAAAAATTTTTTTGAGTGAAGCAAAGAAACAAGATTCAACGTAACTACGAAAGGAAAAATATGTCAATCTGAAAAAGATATAAAAAATAAAGGGCGCTTACCTTTTGAATGACTGTTGCAGAAAGATGTTGAAAGATGACGAACACTAAAATAAAATTACTTTTGATTTCTCCAAAGCGTTCTTAATTTTTTATATTTTAAATAAGTTGAATAAGAGGAAATTTTTGCAATCG
>JANLRG010000105.1:0-47273 GCA_031361545.1 Bacteroidota bacterium | reverse complement strand
CCAAAATATTGGCTGCACGTCCGACGAATCTATTGGCCTTTGCGATGAATGAAAAGCAATCCTACAATTTAAATGCTTTAGCTCTGGAATTTGATCTGTAATCGTTTTAAAATTAAATGGAATCAAGGCTCTTGTTTTATGATCGCGTATCATTCCGATCGTGCCTCCAGTATAAATTATCAATACTCGTTTTTTCATACAAAGATTTAAGTCACTAAATTATTCTATCCATTCAACAACCAAAAACTTGTTTAGAGTTTTCTGTTGTTATCCGAGCTACTTCTGCTAACGAACAGTTTTTGATTTCAGAAATTTTCTCTGCTACTTTCAAAATAAATGCCGGATCATTTCTCTTGCCTCTAAATGGAACGGGAGCAAGATAAGGTGCATCGGTCTCCAAAACAATATGTCGTAAATCAATATTTGCAATCGTTTTATCTAAACCACTATTTTTATAGGTAACCACTCCTCCTATTCCTAACTTAAAACCAAGATCTATTACTTTCTTAGCCTGTTCTTCATTTCCTGTAAAGCAATGAAAAATTCCCTGCGGCTCATTCTTAACAGTAGAAGATAATACTTCAATTGTTTCATCGAAAGAATTACGAGTATGAATAACTATGGGAAGATTTTTTTCATTTGCTATTTCCACCTGAACTTTAAATGCTTTCTTTTGCTCATTAAAAAAAGTTTTATCCCAATATAAATCTATTCCTATTTCTCCAATTCCAACAAATGCTCTTTGTTTTAACCATTTCTCAATGAGAGCAATTTCGTCTCGCCAATTTTCTTTTACATAACATGGATGCAAACCCATCATAGAAAAAACTTTTCCTGGATATTTTTTTTCGACTTCAAACATCCCGCCTATCGTTGTGCTATCAATATTCGGCATAAAAAATCGTTCAACACCTAAAATAATTGCATCCTCGATCAGTTGGTCGCGGTCAGTACCAAACTCTTCTGAATAAAGATGGGTGTGTGTATCTGTAATTATCATCTTTTTTATTATCTCCCGAAGATTATCTTTGCATCATTCAAGAGGTGAACAAAAATACTAAATATTAGGTCTTATAAGAATGAAATTTTTAATCTTACGCTTTTCATCTATCGGAGATATCGTTCTAACCACTCCCGTGATTAGATGTCTTCGTCTTCAAATGCCGGAAGCAGAAATTCATTTTCTTTGCAGACAAAATTTTCGTGAGGTGTTAGAACACAATCCATATATCAACAAAAATATTTTTTTTATTGATGATGTAGCTGAAGTAATTGATGAGTTGAAAAAAGAAAACTACGATTACATCATCGACCTTCATCATAACTTTCGGTCCTTAAGGGTCAAACTAGCTCTTAAAACAAAATCGTTTTCTTTCAATAAATTAAATGTAGAAAAATGGCTGATGGTAAATTTAAAAATAAATTGCCTGCCAAAAAAACACATTGTTGACCGATACCTCGAAACTATTTCTTCTTTCGGCATAAAAAATGACGGACAAGGGCTAGATTATTTTATTTCTGGAAATGATGAAAAGGCAATTGAAAAACTACCGGAAGCATTTGGAGAAAATTTTATTGCCTGGGCTATTGGAGCGCAACATGCTACCAAGCAATTGCCAATAGAAAAAATGATTTCAATCGCTGGAAAAATTAAATTACCCGTTGTACTTCTTGGAGGCAAAGAAGACGTCATCAAAAGCAATGAACTTATCAAACATTTTCATTATCCTGTTTATAATGGATGTGGAATGTTTTCGATCAATGAATCGGCGGCCATAATTAAACATGCTCAACATGTACTAACTCATGATACTGGAATGATGCACATCGCTGCCGCTTTTAGAAAAAATATTATTTCAGTTTGGGGAAATACTATTCCTGAATTTGGAATGTCGCCTTATTTGCCAGAAGGATTTGCATCTAACAATTCAATTGTTCAAGTAAATAATTTGTCTTGCAGACCTTGCTCGAAGATTGGCTATCAAAAATGTCCGAAGGGTCATTTTAAGTGTATGAAAGAAATTCATGAAAATGAAATAATAAATAACTTGCACTGACCTTAAGGGCAGTGCAAGTTATTTTACAATTATTAATTTCTGAATTTTACTTTTCCCTCCGCGCCCTTCAACAATATAGTAATTATAAATTCCAGCTCTCAGCGAAGCCGCCGGTAACTCAATTACTCCACTCGTAGTGGAAATTTCTTTTGTCCAAATTAATTGTCCAAACGAATTAACAATCTCCAGTCGATCTCCCTTTTCAGCCTGTGAAAATGTTACTGAAGAACTATTGTTCGAAGGATTTGGCCACGCTGATGAAATATAAATCAAAGGCTTCGACTGAGCTATTCCCACATTATTAGACAATGTCTCGATTAACAAGTCATCAAAATAAAAGCCATCAAATTCTTGAAATTGATCACTCACTAAGTTAAATCTTAACTGAATTGTTTGGCCAACAAATGCGCTTAAATCAACTTCTTCTTTTACCCATAATGTTTGATTGCCATCATACAAAGGTTCGCCTAATAACTGCGAAGAAGTTCCAGGTGTTGTGTATTTTCCACAGAGAGATGTCCACGTTGAACCACCATCTGTTGATGCTTGAAATACTACGTAATCAAATCCTTTCTCTATTTCCCATTTTGCCATGAAAGATACTTCTGCTTTGATTACACCACTCAAATCTATCGCTGTTCCTAAAACTATTTCGGAACTACCGTTATTAATGTATGTGCTAAAAGGTGAATCTGTAATGGAGGTTGTTGGAGAAACAAAGTCTTCTGTCGTTGTATTCCATAGTGTACCGGCATTCCAATTATTAATAGTAGAACCATTTTCACTAAGTATCGGAGTTGGTGTTCCATAATATTGCACAAATGTATCTGTAGTTAAATACAATCCATTATTGACACTCACTACAAAAGAAATTGCATCTCCAACTTGAATAGAAGGGTCTAAATTATATGTAATTGAATCGTGAACAAGTTGTAATAAATTCAATCCGGAATAATTATGTTCCGCTCCTGAACTAATTACATTTAATGAGAGAGGTTGCAATGTCACAGTGAAAATTCCTGTTGTATCCAATCCAAGCAATCGAAAATCATAAATAAAATTGTTGCTCGTTTGAGAAATGTAAGTCGGTGGATGAGCATAGACTTTTCCATATCTGCCTGCTAATCTTGCCATAGTTATATTCGCAAACATATTCTCATTACACAAAGGAATAATACGATTGATCATTGGCCAAAAACCATCACTACCTGTACCAACTTCCGGTGTCCATGCAAACACTTTTGGTTTGCTGCTTACATCACCATACATCCAGTCATCTGAACTTCCATTCACTGTATAATTCACAGTTTGATTTGGAGTTCCAACATGATAATTATTTTGAGCAGTAATAGAATAACCATATTCATAATATTGTAATGAATCTGGAGGATAGAAATCTGGAATAAATCCCCAAGGCTGAACTAAGTGACTTCCATAAGTATGATAGTTTAATGCCAATTTAAAATTGTGTGAATTGGTAAAGTTTCTAATTGCCTGAGTCTCTGGTTCGGAAAAAGCTCCTGTTCCTCTATAGGTAGATCCATTCGTGTGAATGGAAGAGCCAATGGTGTCATATCCGAATTCATATCCATAATTACGATTAAGATCTACTCCAAACTCTCCGTCCAAATTATCTCTTCGGTTTTTTCGCCACAAACCTCCGCCATTAGGGTCTGTCGTTTCATTATAAATATATCCATCTGGATTTAAACAAGGCGCAAAAAACATCTGCGTATTATCAACTAAATTTTTTATAGTGGAGTCGGCCGAATAATTTTCCAACAAATACCACATGTAAAAAACAAGCTGAGACAACGACTCTGGCTCTCGTGCATGATGAATTGCAGTGTATAAAACTTCAGGCTCCGACTCTTGCACATTCGGATTGTCAGAGATTTTCACGTAGTAAATTGGACGACCTTCTATTGAGGATGTCGGATCAATCGGTTGTTTAATTGTAATTAAATTGGGATACAACAATTGCATTGAATCCAAAATATTCAGGAGCTGGTTGTAAGTAAAAAATCCACCCATGCTTCCCAAATAAAAATGTGATGGGGTTTGATATTGATTGGGCGAACTTGATTGACATCCAACTGCGCTTTCTGATCTGACATTGTCTCTATTGGTCGAGCGTTCTCGATAATACTGCTGAACATCACTTATCAAAATTTCTGTCCGGAAACCTGCGTGATTAATTGTTTCTATTTCTTGATCATTGAAATCAGAAATAAACCACACTCCTTTTCTAAATTCTCCCTCTAGAAGATCAACTCCTGCACTTGAAAGCAGACTAGTCGGTTTTCCATCAAACCAGATTTTCACTTTTTTATATGTGGGCCCTTTTGCAAAAACCTGAATTGTAACTATTAAAATTGCTAGCAGAAGTAATCCTTTTTTCATTTGTATTTTTTTCAAGTACCAAATGTAATGAAATGCTTTCCTAAAAATTACTGTTTGTCCTCTTGAAGGCAAATAAATTAACCAAAAGCAGCAAACGGGGTGTTAAAATCATAACATTTTCCCTGTAGATATCTGGTGTCATCAAATCATTACAACTTTTTTAAAACTTTCTTGCGTGATTATTTTGAGACTTCCAACTCGCTTTCATCGATTTTTAAGTAACATTTTATGGTCGATATTATTTTTGGAAAAACTACGATGACTAAACTTTTGTATTAAAAAAATAATGAACGTTGTGCAGGTTGTAAATAATTTGGACAAATAAATTGAATTCGGAATAGAATAAAATCACGTCTTTAACAACATTTCATTCTGTAACTCTGACGGATCAACATCCGTTTCTGAAATTATTGCTTAATGATTTTGTTTTTAATGATTCTTCCATTTTGTTCGCTATGGAAAAAATAGATTTAGTTTTTTGGCATTGCATTTACGTCCATAAAGAATATTTCCCAAATATGTCCATCCAAATCATAAAAACTTTTTTGCATCATCCACCCGTGATCAATTGATTGTCGATGAGTTTTCCCACCATTGGTAATCGCTTTTTGGACTAGATCATCCACTTCTGTTTTGGAGTCAACGGACATTGCAACTATAACTTCGGTGGATTTAGTAGTGTCACAGATTTCATTATCAATAAAACTTTTGAAAAACTTTTCTAAAAGAAGCATCACAAATACTTCGTCATTAACGATCATACAAGTTCCATTCTCATCGGTGAATTGTGGATTGAATGCAAAGCCCAGTTTTGTAAAAAATGAAATTGATTTTTTCAAATCTTTTACTGGTAAGTTAAGATAGATTTTTCTCGACATAAATTGCTTGAATAACTGTTGTAAAATTAAGCAATTATACTTTCCCATTTCAAGGTTAAGTAATAATCCCAAATCAATTTGAATCAAAAAGTTTTTTCAACTCTGTTGCATCTGATGGTTTCATTTTACCCGCCAAAATCAACGACAATTGTCTGCGTCGTAAGGCTGACTCAAATCGTTGCTTTTCTTCTTCCGATTCTGGGATTATTGCAGGAACATGAATGGGACTTCCCATCTGATCTACGGCAACAAAAGTGTAAATAGCTTCGTTGCATTTCTTTTTCTGTCCTGTTGAATTATTCTCCACCCATACATCAATAAAAACTTCCATCGATGAACTGAAAGATCTGGATACCTTGGCCTGCAGAGTAACTATTTCGCCTAATTTGATGGGTTGATTAAAACTTACATTATTAACGCTTGCCGTTACTACAATTCTTCCGCAATGACGATGAGCGGATATAGCTGATGTAATATCCATCCAATGAAGCAGCTTTCCTCCCATCAGGTTACCCAATGTATTGGTGTCATTCGGTAAAACTAGTTCTGTACTTATTGTTAGCGACTCGGTTGGGGTTTTTGGAGAGAGGGCCATGTGAAAAATTTTTATTAATGTGAAAATGATTTCGACTTTTGTGACGGCAACTTAGTTCACTCGTTTCAAGTTTACTTCTCGAATTGGGTTTACAATCATTGGGACTTTTTCAATTGTCACACTACTAGTATCTAAACCGAAAGCCCTTTCTTCAGAAAGTGAAACATGTTTGAAGAAGAAGTAAAAGTCAAGAATAATTTTTTCATAAAAAGGCAACTCGTTTTCATAACTCAAGAATTTCTCCATTACTACAAAACGAAAATCTCCAATCAAATTCTTTTTCCCTAACGACTCATACCTTGAAGTAATGTCAACTTCGAACTTTTTCACCATGTCTTCAACAACTTTTCTGAACATTAAATTAATTCTTGGTTCAACTCTGAATCCTAATTTAAAATCAATTCGAATGATATTCCCTTTTATAAGTTCAATAACTTTATACTCCATTGTATAAGGTTCATCCATTACATCCACATGCACAAACCAATACATGTCTGCTCGCTTTGGTTGTTTCTGTAAAATAGAATAGATAACCTTTGCCTCTATTTCATCAGAAATATTTGCACTAGTCAGATAAACTAAATGAGTCGCATACTTAGGGATGGAGAAGTCATGACTCAGGTCGCGTAAAAGATTTAAATAGTCTTTCAGTTTTACAAATTCAACAAATCGATTTCTAATTTTTCTAGCTGCATACCATCCCCACATCTGACCAATTAGTCCAAAAGCAATTAATAATGTCAACCAACCACCGTGAGGAAATTTCTCAAGATTAGCAACTAAAAATGATAGTTCAACAGTTAAAAATAAAACCAAAATGAAAATAATAAATACTGGTGATACCCTTCTCAAATATAAATAATAGGCCAATAAAATTGTTGTACTTAACATTGTAATGATGATGGCCAAACCATAAGCCGCTTCCATTCCAGTACTCTCCCTGAAAAATAATGTTATCCCAATACATCCTAAAAGTAGAACCCAATTCACTGAAGGCACATATAATTGTCCTCGCATATCAGTTGGGTAAACCACTCTAACTTTGGGCCAGAAGTTTAAACGAATTGCTTCGTTGATCAATGTAAATGACCCGCTAATCAATGCTTGTGATGCAACAATCGCTGCTGCTGTTGCTATAATAATTCCTGGTATTAAAAACCAAATTGGCATCATTTCGAAGAATGGATTTTTGTCCGATAGCAATGATCCTTCACGTTGTAATAACCATGCTGCTTGACCAAAATAGTTTAACAACAATGATGTTTTTACAAAAACCCATGTGATGCGAATGTTTTTTCTACCGCAATGTCCAAGATCACTATATAGCGCCTCTGCGCCGGTCGTACATAGAAATACTGCTCCCAACAACCAAAACCCACCTGGATATTGTGTGATGAGATGAATCGCATAATATGGGTTTACCGCTTTTAATACAGAAGGAACCTGAACAAGATTATAAACCCCAAGCGTTGCAATTGTACTGAACCATACTAACATGATGGGCCCGAAAAAATTTCCGACAAATTTGGTCCCAAATTGTTGAATGAAAAATAAGGCGGTAAGAATGGCAATGACAATTGGTACTGTCGGGATTTCTGGATTAAAAATTCTCAATCCTTCTATAGCAGATGCAACAGAAATTGGAGGGGTAATAATTCCGTCTGCAAGTAAAGCTGAGCCACCAATAATAGCTGGTGCTATTAACCATTTTAATTTTGTTCGTCGGACAAGAGCATAGAGTGAAAATATTCCTCCTTCACCTTTATTATCAGCTCTCAAAGTAAGCATGACATATTTAAAAGTAGTCTGAATAGTAAGTGTCCAGAAGATACATGATATCCCTCCTAAGACAACTTCAGGATTAATTGGTTGTTTACCTACAATGGCTTTCATTACGTAGAGCGGTGATGTACCGATGTCTCCGTAGATGATACCTAGTGTGACAAGCAGCATAGCCGCTGACACTTTATGAACATTATGCTTAGTCAAGCAAAAATTTATTGGGCAAGCAAAAGTAAAAAGATTTTTGGAATCACATCTGTTGATTAGATGTTATTCTATTTTGTTTTCAAAACATTTTATACGTGAATGAAAAAAAATTATACGTCTATTGCAGTAATCTCTATTATGATCTTGCTTGCTTAGGTGTTTGGCTTTACAAAAATTTGTACAAAAAAGATTAGCTTTGCAAGATGCAAGCCAAGTATGATATCATTGTTGTTGGAGCCGGTCATGCTGGTTGTGAAGCTGCGGCGGCCGCGGCTAACATGGGGTCAAAAGTTCTTTTGATCACCATGAATATGCAAACTATTGCTCAAATGAGTTGCAATCCAGCTATGGGTGGAATTGCTAAAGGGCAGATTGTCAGGGAGATAGATGCAATTGGAGGGTATAGCGGTATTGTTTCTGATAAGTCGATGATTCAATTTAGAATGTTGAATCGTTCTAAAGGACAGGCTATGTGGAGTCCAAGAACGCAGAATGACAGAATGGTATTTGCTGCCGAATGGCGGTATATGCTTGAGCAAACTCCTAATGTAGATTTTTGGCAAGACACAGTTAACTCATTGATTATCAAAAATAATGCTGTTGTTGGAGTTCGAACTAGCATGGGAATTGAGTTTGTAGCATCCGCAGTTGTTTTGACAAATGGTACTTTTTTAAATGGACTCATCCATATTGGAGAAAAGAATTTTGGTGGTGGTCGAACTGGTGAAAAAGCAGCAACGGGTATAACAGAACAATTAGTTTCAATTGGTTTTCAAAGTGGTAGAATGAAAACAGGAACACCACCGCGCATTGATGGCCGATCATTGGATTATTCAAAAATGGAGGAACAACTAGGAGATGAAATTCCAGGGCGCTTTTCTTTTCTTGACACTCCCCTTCCTAAAAAACAATTATGTTGTTGGATTACTTATACCAATGATGCTGTGCATAATGTCCTCAAAGAAGGATTTGAAAAGTCGCCCATGTTTACTGGTCGCATTCAAGGAATTGGCCCAAGATATTGCCCTTCGATTGAAGACAAAATAAATCGATTTGCTGACAAAGAAAGACACCAACTTTTTGTAGAACCAGAAGGTTGGAATACTGTTGAAATTTATTTGAATGGCTTTTCTTCCTCACTTCCAGAAGACGTACAAAATAGAGCCTTAAAGTTAATACCTGGTTTCGAGCATGCAAAAATGTTTCGGCCCGGATATGCAATAGAATACGATTATTTCCCACCTCAACAATTAGGTTTGACCTTAGAAACCAAACTTGTTAAAAACCTTTTTTTCGCGGGACAAATTAATGGAACCACGGGTTATGAAGAAGCGGGTTGCCAAGGGTTGATTGCGGGAATTAACGCTCACCTTAATCTCCACGATAAAGAACCATTTATTTTAAAACGTTCTGAGGCTTATATTGGTGTTCTGATTGATGATTTGGTTACTAAAGGAACTGATGAACCTTATCGAATGTTTACTTCTAGGGCAGAATTTAGAACTTTATTAAGACAGGATAATGCAGATATCAGATTAACTCCGTTGAGTCATAAAATAGGGTTAGCCTCTGACGAGCGTTTAGCTTTAGTTGATTCAAAGAATTTCTACAAAGACGAATTACTCGAATTTATTAAAAATTACTCCGTTTCTCCAGAGGAAATTAATGATCTCTTGATAGAGGCTGGCACTGAAGTGCTGCGTCAAAAAGTAAAACTTTCTGGTATTGTTTTACGACCACAAATGACTCTAAATAAAATTATTTCAAAAATTACTCCACTGCAAAGCATAGTTAAAAATATACCTTTGAAGTTAAGAGACTTATCTGTAGAGCAAGCTGAGATCTCCATGAAATATGAAGGATATATTGAAAAAGAAAATGAAATAGTGAAAAAATTTAGTAAAATGGAAGATGTTTTTTTAAAAGATGACTTTAATTATCATGCATTACATTCCTTATCAATGGAGGCTAGGCTTAAACTTTCGTCAATTAAACCCAATACTCTTGGACAAGCATCACGAATTAGCGGAATTTCACCTTCTGACATTTCTGTTTTAATGGTGTATCTAAATCGATAATGTTTCACGTGGAACAATCATAAAATGCAAAATTTACTAAGTTGTCCTATTTGTGACACAACAAAATTTCGAGACGAATTTACCTGCACAGACTTTACTGTCACTAAGGAAAAATTCAATATAGTTTCTTGCATAAATTGTAATTTTTTGTTCACTAACCCGCGCCCAGACCAATCTGTAATAGAAAAATATTATGATAGTCAAAATTATATAAGTCATAGTAACACAAAGAAAGGTATTGTTAATTCCATTTATCAAATAGTACGTTCGTATTCTCTTTTAAAAAAGGTGCGATTAATCAATAAATTATATAGGTTAGAGAATAAAGATGAAATTCCGAGAGAACTTTTAGATATTGGTTCTGGAACAGGAGAATTTTTGACCAAAGCAAATGAAAATGGCTGGAGGGGAATAGGAGTAGAACCGAATTTAAAAGCTAGAGAGCAAGCTTTAGCTAATCACTCTCTAGAAATCTACAAAGAAGAAGATGTCAACACACTAGGTAGTGGGAGATTTGACGTGATTACAATGTGGCATGTATTAGAACATGTACATAATTTAAATGAAAGGGTGGAAGAAATTTATAATTTACTAAAGCTTGGAGGCCTCTCTATCATTGCAGTTCCGAATCACTTATCATACGATGCAAAAAAGTATAAAAAAGATTGGGCTGCATACGATGTTCCACGACACCTATATCATTTTGACCCAAATTCTATCAAAAGATTATTTAAGAAGCATAATTTGTCACATGTAAACTCTTTACCAATGAAATTTGACAGTTTCTATGTGAGTTTACTTTCAGAAAAAAATATAGCCAATAGAAATCGCTTCTTGGCTGCTTTTATGAACGGAGCAATATCAAACTTAAAGACTAATAATAATCCCGAAAAGTATTCAAGTGTAATTTACATTTTCAAAAAAACAAATTGATTTTTTTAAACATGTATAAATGTATTCCAATCAGTTGACTTAGTCTTTCATCCATTGGAAACTAAACCTTGACCCTTCTCCAAAGGTTGATTTAACTGATACTAATCCTTTTTGTTGCTCCACAATTTTTTTCACAATTGATAAACCAATGCCTGTGCTCTCTACCTTATCTTTTGGAACTAGAGTTTGAAAAATTCCGAAGATCTTTTCTAAATATTCTTCTTTTATCCCAATTCCATTATCTGATACCGAAAAATCATAATGGTCAGGATATTCTTGATAGTCGATCCTTATTATTGCATCCTGTTCTGAATTGTACTTGATAGAATTTGAAATTAAATTTTGGAACACTTCATGTAATTTTATTTTCTCTGAATTTACAATTGGAAGGTTGTCCGAAACTTCAAACCTGAAATTGTTAGGCGGTGATAATAAATCTATGATACTGTTAACCAACTCCTTAACACTAAATTTTTCTTTTGTCTCCGCAATATTGGCCATTTTAGAATAGTGCAATATTCCATCAACTAAACCTTGTAATCTCTCAGTTCTGTTTTTCATCATATTGATCAGGTCAAGAGCTCCTGCAGTTATATTTTCCCCAATTTCTTCTTCAAGGAAAGTTGCTAAACTACTTAATCCCCTCAAAGGAGCCTTTAAATCATGTGAAACAATATATACAAACTCATCTAATTGCTTGTTCGTGCTGATCAATTTCTGATTTATCTCTTTTAACTCTCTCTGCTGCAAGAAAAGCTTTTCAAAAACACTAACCTTAGCCTGAACTAAATTGAAGTCTAGAGGCTTATGCAGATAATCTACAGCACCTTCCTCATAACCTTTCATGGTGTATTTTTCGTCCTTACTTAGAGCTGTTACGAAAATAATAGAAATATCTTTAGTTCTCGAATTCTCTTTCAGCAATCGCGCAACTTCAAAACCATCCATGTCTGGCATTTGGACATCCAATAAAATAAGAGCGATTTCATTTTCTAAGGCAAACTTTAATGCTTCTTGTCCAGAATTAGCACAGATAATATTTCTCGTGCTATTTTCAAACATACTCTCCAATGAAATTAAGTTTTCTGGTCTATCATCAACCAATAAAATATTCACGGGTGCTTGAGTCAAAGCAAGTTCTTTTATTTCTGATTGTGTTTTGTGTGTTTGCATATTAAATAGTGTGAGTCAAGCAATATTACATCATCTATTAAAAAAAAAATAGAAGGATAAGGATGTTTCTTACATTTTGAAATTTAATAATAAGTACTCTTTTAATACAAGAAAACTAGAGTAGGGGAAGCATTACAATTAATCAGATTTCCTTGAATAACCATATTCGAATTTTTGAAAATAATTCTTCAACATTAATCGGCTTAGATATATAGTCGGATGCTCCGACTTGAATACATTTTTCTTTATCACCACTCATTGCCTTAGCAGTAAGAGCGATTATTGGCAGGGTTTTATACCGGTCCATTTCTCTAATTTTTTGTATCGCCTCATATCCATCCATTTCTGGCATCATGATGTCCATTAAAATTAAATCAATATATTGAAACTTGTCTAGTTTCAACAGTGCGTCTCTCCCAGTGAGGGCAGGGATAACAATCATTTTATTGTTTTCCAATACACTGGTTAAAGCATAAATATTTCTCATGTCATCGTCTGCCAATAAAACTGTTTTTCCTTCTAACATAGAATTCATATAATTTGGCATAATAGCGCCTACTTTAGCGAAAGGCTCTTCAATCTTATTCAAAAATAAATTTGTCTCATTAATTAATAGGTCTAGTGAGCCTCCACCTTTCGGAACAATCGCATCTGACAATTCAACCAAAAGATCTCCAGTCAACTCCTCCATATCAGTTCCTGTAAATAGAATAACAGGAATATGTTTCGTAGTATCACTAGTTTTAATATGTTTTAATAAAGCACAACCTTCCTCTGAACCATTACCCAAATCTAAATCCAATACAATACAATCAAAATTGCTTTCCTTAATCTTAACCTTCGCATCTTTCGCATTTCCAGCAATGTCAACTACGATTTTTGTATAATGAGACGCAAGTAGGTTTTTGATTATTTCCTGATGTAAAATCATGTCTTCCACAACTAGAACTCGTTGAATTTCTTGAGACATTGACTTATCAATTATTTGAAAAGCGTCATCCAAATCTTTTTTGTCCAAAGGTTTCCTCAAATAAGCAGTCGCTCCAATTTCGCTTACACTAGGGACTCTATTAAAATCTGAGAGGATATGAATTGGTAAAGGTTTACTATTATGTTCCCTTTTCAATTTATCAACTACTACATTCAAATTCTTTACTGAAATTTTATCGTCAATAATAATTGCAGCTGGCAAAATCTTCTCTGAAAATAAAATAGCATCTGTCTCATTATTTGTCAGAATTACTTTGAAATGTTTTTCGTGAGCTAACTCAACAAGTATTTTTCCAAAGTTCAAATCACTTTCTGCTATTAATAAATATTTATCTGTTGCTGAAATATTGTTTCTATCATCTGCATACCAATTATCTACTTTGTCAAGAACACTAACAGAATTTATTGTAGTTCCATGTGAAACACTTAATGCTTCTTGAGACTCAGTGAAACTAACAGGCAAATAACAATAAAATGTACTTCCAATTCCTTGCTCACTCACTAATTGCATTTCCCCACCGAGCATTGAAATAAGCATTTTGCTTATCGACAGTCCGAGACCAGTTCCGCCGTATTTACGACTTATAGAACCATCTGCTTGCTGAAAAGCTTCAAAAATTAAGGCTTGCTTTTCTGGAGGAATACCAATTCCAGAATCTGAAACTGAAAATTCTATTATCTCATTTTTGTCTAGTAAAGATTTATTTGAAAATAAAATATTTTTACCTGGTCTTTTAATTTTGAAAGTCACCTTTCCATTAATCGGTGTAAATTTAAATGCATTAGACAGTAGATTTTTAATTATTTGTTCTAAACGAACTCTGTCAGTAATAACAAACTCAGGAATATCAGCATGTCTCTCTACTACGAAATCAATTTGCTTGTCATTTGCTACTTCTTTGAACAAAGAGTGTATATCATCTTTAACTACACTAATATTGGTTCGTTCTGGTAAAAGCTCAATTTTACCTGCTTCGAGTTTTGACAAATCAAGAATATCACTAATCAAATGAAGTAAATCATTTCCCGATTTATGAATAACTTTAGCATATTCTGTTTGCTTCATTGTTAAATTATTGTCTTTGTTTTCCCAAAGCAATTTTGCTAATATCAAAACGCTATTCAATGGTGTTCTCAATTCATGAGACATATTCGCTAAAAATTCTGACTTATAACGATTGTTTAGTTCGAGCTCCTTTGCTTTTATGATCAGTGCTTCCCGTGCTTGCTCTAAAATCTCGTTCTTGTTCTCAAGCTCTCTAGTTTTCTTCTTCATTTCAATGTTCCCCTTTTTCAATTCTTCCTGAGAATTTAACAATAAAGATGATTGATTGAAAAGCTCTTCGTTCGTTCTCATCAATTCCTCCTCTTGCACTCTCATTCTTTCAGCTTGTAGTTGTGTTTCTTCTAACAATCGCTTAGTAGTTGTATTTGCAATTACGCTGCTTATTGAAGAGCCTATTGTTTCACCGATACTTTTAATAAAACCGATTTCGAATAATTCAAAGTCATTAATCCCGATAATTTCAACCGCACCATAAACTTTATCGTGATGCTTTAATGGAATGATCAATACATGAGATGCAGTAAGTTCTCCTAAACCACTATTGATTCTTGTATATTGCGTGGGAGCATTTTTTAAATAAATAACTTCTCCGTCTTTGATTGCCTGACCAACTATTCCTTCACCCATTTCAAGATGTGATTTCACTTTAAGTTCTTGCTCAAAAGCATAACTTCCGTACAAAACAATCTTGCCTTCATCCCCCTTTATAGACTCTTCAACCAAATAAAGTGCGCCATGAAATGCATTCAAATATTTTACCATAGTACTGATGATAGCATTTGATAATGCTCCAATATCAGCGGTGTTTTCTCGCAATACTTCATTAATTTTTTCTGTACGAGAAGAAACCAACGTGCGCTGACGGTTTTCTTCATCAGCACTTCTTAAACTATTTCTCATCTGAATCAATGCATTTCCTAATTCATCTTTTTCACTTAATGGTTCATAGTCCGTTAATAAATTTCCATCTCCAATTTCTAGTGCAAAACGGGTGGTTAACTTCATGCTTTCCGCAAGTTTTCTTACTGCCTGGGTCATTAGACCAACTGCATTTTTTCTAGTGTTAATTGCAACTATAGGAATTTCCCCTTTCGCCATTTGAACAATATGATTTTTAAGTCGCATTGTTGGTAAGATAATATGGTTCGACATATAAAAAGCAGCAATTAAAATAACGAATACAATCAAGATAGCAATCCCTAATACGCTCCACATTAATTTTTGAGAACTATGTAACATATTTGCATGCAACTCATCTGCTGCTATCTGTTTTGAAATAATAAGTCTGTCAAGCTGGCCAATGATTTTTGTACTTGAAGGTAAAATGCGATGCTCTATAATCCCTTCTCCAACAAATATTTTTACAGGGTCCTGATAATCTTCAAATCTAACAAGCGTACTCATTAAAATTTTTTGATCAATCATCATCTGCTCAAACTCTTTAAATATTTTATTCATCGTATCAATATCAGCTTGAGCCTTCCAGCTTCTCATTAATACTTTTATATTGCCCTTCAGCACCGGATACTCTATCCTCTGTAAAGTCTTCAACATCTCTTTGTCCTCCTTATTGCTTTCAAGATAAACCCAGTTGGTGCAATACATTTTTGATTTTGTAATCAACAAATTCATGTTCTCTAAATTTTGAAGAGAGGGAACATCAATTATCATAATCTTACTGGTAGCTTCCTGATTTTTTGAAATATTTGTAGAACTATAAATTGCATTGAATACCGAAATGCCAATGACAATTATAAATACAATGTAAATTTCAAAATCAACTTTATACGAATTTTTTTTCACGTGAAACGTATTTATTGGGATTTATTATTTGATAGAATAAAAAGCTTATTAGAGAGGCAACCTAACGTCTTCAGAAATTATAAGGACACCTTTGCGGCTAAACTTTTTTACAACTTGGTTTAGTCTTTTATTTTCACTCCGAGAGATAAATATTATTTCTTGCTCCGATAAATCGCTTGTACTTATTTTTGTGATTATAATGCTTCTCAAATCTTTAGTTTTTAGTGCAGGAATTTTAATAAGTTCATCATACATTTCTGAGTTGCCAACGACTCCAATTTTGAAAACAGTTTTTGGTGCTTCTTGCGGCCACTCTATGTATTTAATAAATTAATTAGAAACATGGCCTTGATAGAATATTCATTTGCGTCATTGATTGATTGTTCGATTGACATTTCGGAAAAGGGAATAGAATTAGAATTCTGTCCAAGAATTAATTGCACAGAAGCAATGTTCAGCATGATGAAAATAAAAAGAAAAAATCTCAGCATTCAGTTTTTCGAGAAAGCGGGTTATTCGTTTTCTCAAAAAATTATACTTAAAACAGCTATAATTAGTTAATCAAAAATGAGGATAAATCTTCTTATACAGTCTAAGTGTAAGAAATGACATCATTTTAAAAAATAAAAATCTAGAAAAATAGGATCAATAACTTTTGATAATGGGTTTTTCCCAAATCTGTTTCTCACCTAATACTCTAACAACATAAACCCCGCATGCAAAATTGGTTAAGTCAATTGGCCATACTTCTCCTGATTGATTAATCTTATTTGAAATCACTAACAATTCTCTTCCAAGTAAATCACAAACCGCAATTTTAATTTTGCCCTGTACAGATTTGTCGGAACGAATAAAAATGTTTCCGTTAGTCGGATTGGGATATATGCTAAAGCTAAGCCCTTCTTGCAATTCCTCAACACCAACCAATGAAACCTGCACTTGATTTGACGTTGCAGTACAACCATTAGCATCTGTTATACTCAAACTATATAAACCAGAAAGGGTAGCTATATATTGTTGAGCATTGGCCCCAGAAATTGAAATGTTATTATAGAGCCACTGATACGATTGCGCTGGAGTAGCAGTAAGTACATTGCCACTTTGTGAAAATGAAGGTGGAAGTGGTAAGGACGAAACATTAACTAAAGGGGAAACGGTTATAGTATCAAATCCAGTATTGTTTCCAGCTATTAAAGTGACTGTATAAGATCCGGGAGATGAATAACAAATATTTCCTGGAGATTCTAAATTAGATGTTGAAGGTATTGCTCCTGGAAATTGCCATTGCCATGATGTAGCATTCAAACTTAAATCGACAAATGAAATGCAACTACCTCCACATAAATTTGTGTCGCTACTTATAAATGAAGCGACTGGCATTGCTCTACAATTCACAACATGTATTATCGATGATAGGGTTGTTGATCCAGTGCAAGAACCATTCGATACAGTAAGAGTAACATTATAGTCGCCAATGGAAAAATAACATACCGATGTTGGGTTTTTGGATAATGATGAAACAGGATTAGCCGATCCAAATTGCCAATTCCAACTAGTATTCATTCCCACAGTTTGATCGGTGAACGAAATACAATCTCCAGGACAAATTGAAGTTCTTGAAGAAGAAAATACTGGTGATGGTGTACTTTTAACTGTTATTAAATTTGTGTACACTTTAGTAGCGGTACAACCAGAAGCGCTTGTAGCTGAAAGTAAAACAGAATAAACGCCGGGAGAATTATATAGATGAGATGGAGATTCTACATTAGAGGTCATTCCATCTCCAAAATTCCAAGAATAGGTTACGCCATTCGTAGAAAGGTTTGTAAAAGTTGTAGTTAAAGAATCGCAAGCCCTCGTTGCTGTCGAAGAAAAATTCACTTCGGGAAAAGAGTTAACAACAACCATGAGCGATGTGTCGTCTGAACAAGTCGTATTGGAAACAGTTAACTGCACAGTATAATTTCCTGCAGCAGAATACAAATGAGAACCAGAAGTGTTTGACGTAATTCCATCACCATAATTCCATAGATAATTTGTAATAACACCACCATTTGCATTTGATAGATCGGTAAACTGAACTGAATCGCCATCACAGACAGCGGTGCTAGTAAACGAAGCGAATGGCTGACTATTCACTGTGATATAATTTGTCTTTATCAAAGTGTCTGCACAACTTCCTTGGGTAGCGATAAGTGTGACAGTAAATGTTCCATTTGAGGTATAAGTATGAGATGGAGAAACTGCAGAACTCAATGGAGAACCATCACCAAAATTCCATGAATAAGCAGGAGAGCCAGTGGTGATGTTTGTAAAAGCAGTCGTTAATGAACCGCAGCCCGAAGTTAATGCAGAGCTGAAATTTGTAATAGGGCCTGGCGACACAGTAACAGAAATTGTTGTGTCGTCAGAACAAGAATTTGTTTGTACCGATAACTTCACTAAGTAAGTACCGCTTGCTGAATAATAATGCGACGTTGTTGCGTTGGAAAAACTTCCATCACCATAATCCCAAGATATACTAACTAGTGGATCTACACTGCTAGATAAGTCAAAAAATCGTACAGAGTCTCCTAAGCAAACTGAAGCCGTTGCGAAAGAAGAAAGAGGTACGCTATGCGAATGAAGATAATTCGGTCTCATAAGCGTATCAGAACAACTTCCGATAGATGCAATTAATGTGACAGAATAATTTCCAACATTGGAATAGGTGTGAGTTGGATTCGCCAAATTAGTAGTTGGTGTTCCGTCACCAAAATCCCATATAAAAGTTGGAGAACCTATTGTAGTATTAATGAAAGCTGTAGTTAAAGGACCACACGATGATGTAGTAGGTGATGTAAAGTTAGCAGTCGGCGCCTGAGCAACCGTTACTGCAATAGTTGTGTCATCAGAACAATGCGCCGTTGAGGAGGTCAATACAACATTGAATATGCCGCTGGTTAAATAGAGATGTGGTATAGTTGACGATGAACTACCTCCGTCTCCATAGTTCCACGTGTAACTAGTTATAGGATCTATCGAACTAGTCGACAAATTCGTAAAGTGAACAGAGTCGCCTAAACAAACAGAAGATGTTGTGAAACTGCTCAATGGTTTATTATAAACACTTATGTAATTTGTCTTCACTAAAGTATCTGCGCAAGTTCCAAGTGTTGCAATCAATGTTACTGTGTAATTGCCTGCATTAGTATAGGTGTGTGTAGGAGTAGAATTATTACTATTTGGTGTTCCGTCACCAAAACTCCAAACATAATTTGGAGAACCAGTCGTGGAGTTTGTAAACATTGTTGCAAATGGACCACACCCCGAAGTTGATGCTGAACTGAAATTTACAACAGGGCTAGGAGAAACTGTAACTGAAATTGTAGTATCATCTGTACAATGTAAAGTATTACTAGTTAAGGTAACATTGAATGTACCACTAGTTGAATAATAATGTGGTCCATTAGATGTTGCAGTTGTGCCGTCTCCATAGCTCCACGTATAACTAGTAATTGGATCTATTGAACTAGTTGATAAATTAGTAAAGCGAACAGAATCGCTCAGGCAAACAGACGCGGTAGAGAAACTGCTAATCGGTTTTTTATATACGGTAATATAACTAGTCTTTGTTAAGGTGTCTGCACATGAACCTTGAGTAGCAATTAGTGAAACGGTATATAAACCAGATGTATTATAAGTATGTGTTGGTGTTACTAAAGATGAGTTAACAGTTCCATCACCAAAATTCCATGTATAAATAGGAGACGATGTTGTTGTGTTTGAAAAAGTTGTTGTGAACGGTCCGCAACCTGATGTATTGACCGAAGAAAAATTAACAATTGGTGCTGGACTTATTACTACGCTAATAGTTGTATCGTCAGAACACGCTGAAGAATTCGCAGTAAGGACAACATTAAATGTTCCCGCTGTCGAATAAGTATGTGATGGATTTGAAGACGAAGAGGCAGCAGTACCATCACCAAAATTCCAACTATAAGAGGTAATCGCCGAGCCATTTCCTACAGACAGATTTGTAAATGAAATTGCATCACCTAAACACACATTGCCTGTCGAAGAAAAAGAAGAGCTGGGAGCGGGATTGACTGTTATGTAGGCCGTCTTTACTCCACTAGATTGACATGTTCCATTAGTAGCAGTCAAAGTAACAGTATAACTTCCAGTATTCGAATATAAATGGGATGGAGTAGGAGAAGCCGAAGTTGGAGAACCATCACCAAAATCCCAGAGATAATTTAAGGCATTCGTTGAAGTATTTGTAAACGAAACATTAAATGGTGCGCACCCACTTTGATTTGCTGTTGAAAAATTGACTGAAGGAGTTGGGGTTACCGTTACACTTTGTGATGCAGACGCAGTACATCCATTGGGATCTGTAATGGTCAATACAACAGTATAAATTCCTGAAGTAGGATAAGTATAAGATGGGTTTTGAATATTAGACGAATTACCATTTCCAAAATTCCATGACCATGTAGTAATTGGACCACCATTAGAAGCTCCTGTTCCTGAAAACACTGTTGGATATCCAGAACAAACAGTTGTAGCAGTGAGAGAAGCCGAAACAGTTGCAACTTGAACTTGCACAGGAAAACGTGCCGAACCTGGACAAGAACCAACATAATAAGTAATTTGTCCTGAACTTAAGATTGGTGTATTATAAGTTGATCCACTACCTAAGGGTGTTCCTCCAAAGGCAGCATTATACCAATTGAAAACAGTGCCCGGTGGAACTGTACCAATAGTTGTGAATGATAGAGTAGTAGATGTTCCTGGGCAGACGTAAACTGTAGAAGTTAGTATATGAAAAGTATTTGTAAGTTGAAATGGCAAACCGCCTCCGCCCTTTGTAGCACCATTTGGCAAAAACTCTGTAAGTCCAAATGAATTCGTTGTTCCATTTACTCCGCCATTTGCATTTCGAGCAATCGCTCCTCCTGAGATGGCAATATATCCACCACCACCACCACCACCTGGACCTTCTGCTTCTACTATAAAACCTCCGACCGATTGAATTCCTCCATTGCCACCATTAGCATTCGCTGAAATTCCAGAAATAATTCCTGTTGCATCTAAAAATATTGTACCACCTGCTCCGCCACCACCAGCTCCATCGGTACCAGCAGAAACTGTTGAAAATCCATTTTGTCCGTTAGCTGATACTTGTCCAGAACCATTGACTCCGTTATAACATAAAATATAAACCAATCCACCGCCATTTCCTCCAGCGCCACCAACCGAATTGTTTTGATCTCCTGCACCACCAGCACCACCAAAAAATACTTTTCCAGTAGAATAATTTAATGGTCTGCCACCTCTTCCACCATTATCACGGCGTTGATCGCCGCCCCATAAAGAATTAAATGGCCCAACTGTGAGCGCGTTTTGATTTGATCCAGAAAAAGTATAACCACCCTTTCCTCCACCGGAAGAAGTGGATGATGCAAAACCGCTGTACTCTAAATTCCATGCAGAGGACCACCCCGCTGTTGACACATCCGGATTGCCTCTTCCAGTCCAGCTTAATGGGCCACAGTTTCCACCGCCACCACCGCCCGCATTGTGAGCATTCGCTCCACCACCACCATTGATGGGTGCACCTTTACAAAAGCGACCACCCATTCCGTCATAATCTGTTTGTGATCCACCTATGCCTTCTCCTTTTTCTGCACCAAAATCATTTGTTGGATACCAATAGTTTGAAACACCATAAAAAGTATTATTATCTGTGGCATTTTGTCCGGCTCTAAACCCTTTCGCATTTGCATGAATCAAACCACCGCTATTAATTGTAACTCCATTATCTACTTCTAAAATTACCGCGCCACCTGTACTACCATTCCACGGAGGACAAGTAACACTACCGCCCGACCCAATTGTGAGTGTGGTGAGTCGAGGCACCCGAATAATTTGTGTGTGACCAGAGACAGAATAATCATTTTTTAATCCACAGACTAAATAAATAGTATTACTTGTTGGTACGCGAAAAACTTCTGCAAACTCATAATTTCCACAATTATTATAGTTGATAATACTTCCATAGGTTGTATCATCGGGAAATGTCATGCTCGCACCTTGAACTTGGATAATAAAAAGCAAATCTCCAGCTGATAGTGCTGCGGCAAAGTTGGTTGACAAGAAAGAGCTTGCAACATTAATAGTTGTACTTCCCGCACTCGCATTAGCAGTTAGAGTTGTATAATCATTCACTATAGAATTAGTACTTGTTGTCAACCCACCATCTTTCCCTTTTTGTGCATAGAGATAATTAGTAGAACCAAAAGTCAGAATTAATAAAAGAAAGTGACATAAAAAATGTGTCATTAAGTTGTGTTTCATTCTATTGGCAAGATGGGTTTTACAATATATTCAGAGGCAAAAATACAAAAACCCCTCATTCAAAGCGAGTTAATCTTACGAATCACATCTTAATGGCTGTCAAACTGATGATAATAGGTGTTAATCGTTATTCCCAACGAAAAAAACGAACAGCGGCTGCATAAATTACCACTCCCCAAAGAATCAAAACGATTATTTGATGAGAAATATCCATTAGTCCTGCTCCTTCAAAAGCTATTTTTCTCAAAGCATCGTTAACGTATGTCAGGGGCAGGGCCTTGCTAATATATTGCAGCCATTTGGGAAAAGAATCTATGGGAAAAAATGTTCCACATAAAAGAAATTGTGGAAGCGTAACGATGTTAGCAATTGGAGGAATAACATTTTCAGATTTTGCAATTCCAGATACCACAAAACCAAATCCCATGAACACAATTAAACCTAAAGCAGAAAGCAACAACATCTCTATAGCCGTCCACAAACCGTGAATTAAAGTGAAATCAAAAACATAGTGCCCGATGAAAATAATTACCGACGCTCCTAATAATTGAAAAACAATTCTACTCAAGGCTTCGCCTAAAATAATATAAGGTCGACGAATTGGAGTAGCGAAAAATCTTTTTAGAACTAATGTTTGTCGTAAAGAGTAAAAAACGAACGCTGTTCCAAAAACAGCAGCACTTAAAATCGAAAACCCTAATTGACCTGGCAAAATAAAATCGATCATTTTATATTCTCGTCCCGAAATTTTTGATTCTCTTAATTCTGTTGGTTGATTCGTAAGTAATGCTCTTTGATAATCAGCACTGTCAGCTTTTGTAGAAAGACTTTTATAGTACGCTATATTTTGTTGATCAACCAAATTAGTTATTATTGATTTGACAAAGATTGCTTTTTCTTTAGACGCTTTTCCTGTTATTATTTCAACAACTTCTGGCTTACCTTGAAAAGAGTTTTTCTCAAATTTTAAAATTGCATCTAACCTTCCTTTTGAAAGTCGGTCTTCTAATTCTTTTACTGTCAATTTAGTTTCGTGATCTATATTGGGCACAACACTGAATGTTTTATAAATCATTCCTGTTGTATCGCTACCCGGAACAATTCCAACATCCATTCGAATGTTGTTACCGTTTATAAATCCAAAAGCGATAATAAAAATTAAAGGAAAGGCAATACTGAAAATAATTGCAGATGGGTTTCTAGTAATAGAACGAAAGCTAGCAAACGCTACTGCCCTCATTGCAATAAGTTGATTGTATTTTACTTTTTTCTGTTTCATTTTACATGTCTCTCCATTCACGTCCTGTCAGCGATAAAAACACATCTTCCAGATTTGCCTTTTTTACTTCTTTAATTTTTTCAAATCCTGATGCAATTAAATCATCAATTAATTTTTCTGGAGAAGCGAGTGAAATTATTTTACCTTTTTCTATAATCGCCACTCGATCGCAGAGTATTTCCGCTTCATCCATATAGTGAGTCGTGATAACAACTGTTGTTCCGTTATCTCGAATTTCTTTTATTAGTTCCCACAAATTTCTTCTTGCTTGTGGATCGAGGCCAGTTGTCGGCTCGTCTAAAAAAACAATTAGAGGTTTATTGATTAACGTAGTCGCAATGGAAAAGCGTTGCTTCTGTCCGCCTGACAGTATTTTATATTTTGACTTCCCTCTTGTTTCCAAACCTACGCGTGCTAACATGTTGTCTTTATCAACGGATGTATTATACAAACCGGCAAATAGATCTAGTAACTCATAGAGTGTAAGATTTGGATAATAGTTTGCTGCCTGTAATTGCACTCCTATAATTTGTTTGATAGCATTCGGGTTTTCATCGAGTGAAATTCCGTTGACCAGAATATTTCCAGAAGTTTTTTCTCTTAGCGTTTCAATAATTTCAAGAGTAGTTGTTTTTCCCGCGCCATTGGGACCCAATAGTCCAAAAATTTCACCCTTCATTACTGAAAAGGTAATACCATTGACCGCTTTTATTTCTCGGTAATGCTTGACAAGATTTTCTACAACAATAATAGCGGAGGGAGACACAAAAATAATTTTGACAAAACTATCTTCTTTTTCTTAAACACAAGAAAATATTTGATGTTATTTTTAGGGCCTTAAGAAACAATTTTGAAGAAAAGGGAAATAAAAAAACCGGCAACAGCCGGTTTCGAGGGATATAAATTATTTCAGAAGAATCAAAACATGTTCAAACGACTCATTAAATTGTCTTTGTATGATTTTCCAATTGGTATTCGATTGCCATCTATAATACAAGCATTTTCTTCCAAAGCATTGATTTTTTCAAGTTGTACAATGTAAGATCTGTGAACACGTGCAAAATTCAATTGAGGAAGTTTTGCTTCTATGTCTTTCATTGAGCTGTGTAAAATATATTGGTCTTTTGAAGCTGTTTTAATGATGACATAATTATCTAATGCTTCAATCCACATAATATCTTGAAAGTTTACTTTTACAAAACGAGAATCCTTTTTGATAAAGAAACTATTGTTAGCATAAATGTTTTCAAGAAAGTTAAAAAGGTTTTTATCGGCACTCGTTTCCTGAACTGCATCACGTCGCCCCGGAGAAGTCATTACAAAAGCACAGCCATTAATTTTATTATTTACTGTTAAGATTGGAAAAGTGTTGACCGCTACTTTTTGTTCGGCAGCACCATTTGAAACCGGCACTTCGGTATCACTATCTTTTTTTGTTGTGTCGGCGGAAAATGAATGGGCCAATGTTTTAAACAAGCCTCTCGTATCTTGTCCTGAATTTTTCATAGCAATGGAAATGTCTTTCCCTAAAGCTTCTTGTTTCAAACAACCTGTGAGCGTTTCTGCCATCTTATTCATAAAAATTACTTTCTCATTAGAGTCTGTAATAATTACGGCGA
Organism: Bacteroidota bacterium; assembly: GCA_031361545.1. Classification (GTDB taxonomy): domain Bacteria; phylum Bacteroidota; class Bacteroidia; order AKYH767-A; family 2013-40CM-41-45; genus JADKIH01. Next base: position 22,068 of record JANLRG010000105.1, on the reverse strand, counting down.
CTTCCAAACTTTCAAGAGCTGCAGCAAAACGATTTCCTTTGTTTTGCATTTCAAGATCCTTGGTGTATTTGTAAAAGGCTATTTCAATAGCTGTTCGAATGTCATCTTCTTCAAATGGTTTTATGATATAACCATAAGGCTCGGTAAGTTTAGCTCTTTCAAGAGTTGTTTTATCAGAAAAAGCTGTTAAAAAAATAAAAGGAATCTGATAGTGTTGATGAATTTGTTCAGCCACTTGAATTCCATCAATTTCACTACTCTTTAGATTGATATCTAAAAGAACAATATCTGGATTTAATTTTTCGATTGAGTCGAGGGCTTTCTTTCCATTAGCAAAAGGATCAAAAGCGTCATAGCCAAGTTTTTTCAAGATACGTTGAATGTCTTTTGCGACGATAATCTCATCTTCAACAATCATAATTTTAAGTGTAGCCATTTTATTTTTTTTAGTTCAAACCAAAAGTTTGATTGAATATACAGAATTAAGATTTATTACGCGGATACGCAAAAGTGACTTCAAAAGTTGTCCCTTTTTCATGTGAAACTTTCAGTTCTCCGTCTAACTGCGAAGTCAATGCTTGAATTAGTTGCATCCCAAGAGACTCTGAACTTTCTAAATTAAATTTTTCTGGTAAGCCAACTCCATCATCTGTCATTAAAATAGTTGCCTTTTTATTAGAATGATTTAATTTTATTTCAATCGTTCCTGTTCTTTTTCCTGGGAATGCATATTTATAGGAATTAGAAACTATTTCATTTACAAGAAGTCCACAAGGCATAGCTGTATCCATGTCGAGTCCTAAATGATCACCCGAAACTTTTAAATTAACTCTATCCGTTTTGTCACCATAAGACTGATATAAATACTGACAAAGTTTACTGACGTATTCTCCAAAATCAATTTCTGTTAATTCTTCTGCTTGATAAAATTTTTCATGAACAAGAGCCATTGACCGGACACGATTTTGACCATCTTGAACAGCTTTTAAAGTATATTCATCTTTAATATAACCACTCTGCAAATTCAATAAACTAATAATGATTTGTAAATTGTTTTTAACACGATGATGTATTTCTTTTAATAAAACATCTTTCTCTTTCAAGGAGGACTCTATCTGACTTTGCATGTTTTTAGTTGTTGTGAAATCTGTATCAACTACAACCATTTTTTTTACCAAACCAGCGTCATCTAAGATGGGTGTTAATGTTGAAGACAACCAAATGTTTTGTAAATGATGTGTCGTTACATTGCTTTGAAAAATTCGACTGTGCTTTGTTTCAAGAGCAACTTTCAATTCATTTTCAATGTTGTTATATACATTTATTTCTGAAAGTTTTTTTCCAACAATTGATTCCTTAGAAATTCCAATCAGCCTGACAAATCCATCGTTCACCCATTCTATTATTCCAGAAGAATCGGTAATAAGTACAGAGTTATCGGTCCGACTAGCCACTAATGAAAGTTTTTCAAGTTCGAGATTTTTTTCTGACAGCTGTTTCGTTTTCACTTCAACCCTCTCCTCTAAAAGTTTTCGCGTACGACGAAAGGTGCTACTTCTCAATTTGAAATAAACATAAATAGTCCCCATGAACATGAGAAAACTTATAATAATCAAGGTAACGTCACGCCAAAAAGGGGTAATATCCATACTTATCTTATCATCTAAACAATTGTTTTTACTCTAAAAAGTAAAAAATGTTCTGCTAATCCACTTTCAAAAACAAAAAAAGAGCGTCCCCAATTTGAAGCCGCTCTTTTCCTGAAAATATCAATATTTAAAACTTTGCTTTCTTATGTCCATAACCAAAATAGATTATCATCCCAATAGCCATCCAAGCCACCAATCGCAGCCATGTGTCTCCAGGCAATGAAACCATCATAAATAAACAAAAGAGAATTCCTAAAATAGGAACAAGTGGAACCATTGGAGTTCTGAAAGAGCGTGGAGCATCGGGTTGAGCTTTTCTAAGTACAATTACACCGATACAAACTAAGATGAAAGCGAACAGAGTTCCTATACTTGTCATTTCACCTACGACTCTTGCTGGAATAAATGCTGCAAACAAACTTACGACTACACAGAATAGAAGATTGGATTTATAAGGAGTCTTAAATTTCTTGTGAACTTTGCAAAACAGCGGCGGTAACAACCCGTCTTTTGACATAGAGAAAAATACTCTTGATTGTCCCAATAACATTACCATGATTACCGATGAATACCCCGCTAAGATTGCAAGAATAATAGCCTGCTTCAACCATTCGAATGGTGTATGCTCAATTGCAACAGCGACAGGGGCAATTCCATCGACACCTTGAAACTCTTTATAGTTTGCAAGTCCTGTCATAACATGAGCAAATAAAATATACAGGATAGTACAAATCGCTAAAGAGAACATGATACCAATAGGCATATCTTTTTTAGGATTCTTAGCTTCTTGCGCAGCAGTTGAAACAGCATCAAATCCTATGTATGCGAAAAAAATAATTCCCGCTGCTCGAACAATTCCGCTCCAGCCAAACTCACCGAAATTTCCTGTGTTCTGAGGAATATAAGGTGTGTAATTAGCCACATTGATATATTGCCAACCGAGTAAAATGAAAACAAGAACGACAGTAACTTTAAGTGCTACAATTATTGCATTTACTTTTGATGATTCTTGTGTTCCCCTTATCAGTAACATTGACATTAAAACAACAATGAATACAGCAGGTAAATTCATTATTCCATGAATGACATTACCATTCATCGTGACGGTGTCCCATGGAGACATTGTCATTTGTGGCGACAAAACAATATTATAATGTTCAAGAAATTTTACTAAGTAACGCGACCAACTAATAGAAACAGTTGCGGCGCCGACTGCATATTCTAGAACTAAATCCCATCCAATAATCCAAGCAATGAATCGACCCATCGTTGCATAGGAATAAGTGTAGGCCGATCCTGCAACGGGAATCATCGAAGCAAACTCAGCATAACATAGTCCAGCAAAACCACATGCAACAGCGGCGATGACAAATGATATTGTTACGGCGGGTCCAGCATTATGTCCTGCAGCGCCACCGGTAATACTAAAAAGTCCGGCTCCTATGATTGCTCCAATTCCCAACATCACTAATTGAACAGGACCAAGAGTCCGTTTCAAAGTGTGTTCTCCGACTTCATCGGCTTCTGCAAATAATACAGACAACGGTTTTTTCGAAAAGTATTTTGATGCCATAATATAGGTTTCGTTTTTTTACTAAAAGTTCTGCATGCAATGTAATTAAAAATGGATACAAACAAAAAAGAGACCGGCTGTTGACAACCGGTCTCTTTTCTTTGCACTAATTATTTCCTTTTAGGTCCCCTTCCCTCTAGTTGATCAATTGCAGTGGTGACATTTTTTTTGTCCTCTGCATCAAGCGGAAGTGTTAATTTTTTCTTGAGGTAAATCAATCCATTCGCATTGTCTTTTTTAAGAATATAGTAGTAAGCTAAATAACCATAGGCTTTAGTCAAACCACTTACATATTTGCTTTGATTTGCAGAATCAACTTCAGCTATTTCAATGTATTTTTCATAGTATGGTTTTGCAAGTCCTAACTCCGATGTACTATCTATATGGCTATTTGCATCTGCACGAAACAACCAACCGCTCGCATATTTTGGAGACAGCTCATTAACTTTCGAAAAGTTTGAATCTGCTAATCCAAATTGATTGTCGTAGTAATAAGACCTTCCAAGATTATAATAATCTGCCACACGAACATCTTTGCCTGAAGTGATTTTTTGATTTAGTAAATCGATTGCGTTTCCGTATTGTTTAATGTTAAACCATGACACAGCCATTTCTGATAATAAATCTGTACGAGTAGGGTCCAATGAAACAGCTTTTTGTAATTGCTCAATTCCTAATGAGTCTTGGTCAGTTGCGATTAAAAGTTTACCGTAATATTCATAATCTCTATCGATTCTTTTATCGACAGGCAATACACTAAATAGATGATTAACGGCGGCTAGTCCTTTGGTGTAATCTTTTGTTTCATAGTAACTATACGTTTGAATTCTAAGCAGCTTTATGTTGTTCGGATTGCATCGTTGTTCTACTTGTGCCAATTCATTAAGCGCTTCTGCATATCCTTTACTGATATATAAAAAAGAAGCATATCTAATTCTTGCTCCACAATTGTTTTTTGAAAGTTCCAAATATTTTCTGTACTCTTCTTTAGCTGCATCTAATTTGTTTAATTTAAAAAAGGCTTCACCGAGTTCTCTATGGGCTGGGGCGTAAGATGGTTCAAATGTAATCGCTCTTTTAAATTCCTCCGCAGCTCCTTCATAGTTGGTCGATTTTTTATAGAGGCGGCCCTTACTCACAATTGCTCTTGCTGAAGATTTTTTTAAGTCTAATGCTTTGTTATAATATTCTGCCGCGAGTGTACCATTAAAAAGTTCTGTATAAATGTCGCCGTATAATAAATTGACTTCTACATTATTTGCGTCTATCGCTGCAGCCTTGTCTAATATTAATTTTGCTTTATCAAGGTTCTTGTTGTTATAATGAATACAAGCTTCTGAAGCCTCAATAAAAAGTGACGGATCTTTAGGCGTGGTAGTCATTAAAGCTTCGTCAATTAATTTTGTTCCTTCAGCAACATGTTGTACCGCTGTTTCATAACGGGCTTTTAATTCCGGATTGCCCCCATCTTTATCTATAGAAGCCTTGGCGTCACGAACATTTATTTCATCAAACAAAAGTTTGGCAGTTCCAATTTTAATGAGAGCGTTTGATGCATCTATCTGCCTTCCTTTGTCAAAAATAATTTTTGCAGAATCTGCATTTTCACTTAACAAAAGATTGTCTCCGTAATAATAATAGAGATTCGCATTTGAAGGGCTTAACGAAATTAAAGATTGATACATCGTTGATGCCTCTTCGTATTGCTCATTATCTGTCAACTTTTTTGCATCTTGAATTGTTTGAGCAGATACATTGATTGCTGTTACGGTAATTAAACCGAAATACACTAAAATTTTTCTCATGTCTTTATTGATTAACTCTTATTATTCTCACTGGCATTGTCGCGGGTAAAAGTCCCATCAACCGAATTAAACGCTGCCCTTTGTCTCCAGCGACGAAGGAAGCAAAGCCTGTGCCAAGTCCGTTTCTCCCTTCCCTATTAATGATTGTTACGTCGCGGATTAAAGGATAATTTTTTAAAGCAATATACGCTTGAAGTGGTTTATAGTAGTCGCCTTGGGTGCCACTAGAATCCATTTCAGAAACTCCCATGACTTTAATGCGCTTCAGAAAAGAGACTGTTAATGAATCGTCTTTGTCGCTGATCCAATTTACCCCAATAACTCCAATGGCGTTTTTTGTCTTGCTTACATAATCAACAACAGCGGCATTGCTATTTGTAGCATAGCTGTTTGTCGGAAAACTCTTCTCTTTTAAAAAGCGATCTTTTAAATATCTAGCATTTGCACTTCCGCTTTTATCAAATACAACCACTATGCTATCGCTTAATCCATCGGGGCTAATTTGCTTCCACTTCGATTTTTTTCCAAGAAGAATATCTGATAACTGATCGGTCGTTATCATCGTATCTGGGTTTTGCACATTTACGATAAGTGCAATAGCATCTTGAGCAATTTTTAAATTGCGGGGAATAATTTTTTGAACTTCGAAATCTTTTCTTTCAGATTCATTTAAGTCTCTCGCGGTAATCGCAATTCGAACAGAATCATTATTCATTAGTTGGTTGAACAATTCTGTCTCTGGCAAATAGCGGACATTAAATTTCGCGTACTTATAAATTTCCTGAAACGTGTCTATCTGAACTTGAATTAACGGCTGATAAGATTCATCTGCTAAAATTAAAACCTCACCACTTGTTGGCGTATCAGTATATGGTTCATGTTTCATGAGGCCATTACATGCTAACAAACTAATACTTGAAACTAACAATATGAAAATTTTAGCTTTCATTGTTTTTTGATTTTATCCGGAGAAGTTTGTAAAGTCGAAATAAAGAATACAAAATTAAAACTCCACTCAATACTTTTCGATTACTATCTGAGATAGATGGCATTCTCCAAAAATATAATGCTACTCCAGCCAAACCATACGCAAGAATCATGAATGAATTGAGAACGAAAGAAACTTGTTCAGCGCTTGATCTGCGTTTGGGCATTTAAAAAATATTATTTCAAATTAAATACAACGGGAAGGTTATATTGAACCATTACGCTTCGACCATTCTGACGTCCTGGTTTCCACTCTGGCATCGCTTTTACGACTCTCAAAGCTTCGTCGTCGCATCCGCCGCCTATTCCTCTAAGAATTTTGGCGTCCTTCACTTTCCCTTCTTTATCGACAACGAAAGTAACATACACCCTGCCTGTGATGTTGTTTTCTTTTGCAATAGTTGGGTATTTAATGTTGCGACTCAAATACTCTAATAATTTATCTTCTCCACCTGGAAAGGATGGTGGCTCTTCCACAAATTGAAACACTTTTCCTTCGTCTGGATCCGATACAACAGGATCATCAGGAATATCAACAGCGTTTTTATCTCCCTCTTGAGTAACAGCAGCTACTTGAACTTCTTTTACTTCCTCTTGTGTCGGTGGAGGTTCTACAACTTCTTCGTCTTTTACAACTTTGGGAGGGGTAAATTTTATTGTCTGCTGAACGGGAGGTGGTGGAATTACGGGTGGTGGTGGTGGTGTTGACTTATCTATAGGTGGTGGCTCAGCTAAAGTTATAGCTTCTGTCACTTTTGTTGTTCTGTCAATTGCAACCTTATTCAAATATGAAATTAACATTGGCAATGAAATAGAAAGACCAATTCCTGTAATAGAAATCAGTAGTGCCATCACCACCCTCTTCTGGTATTGATGGCGTAAAACATACGCGCCGTACTCTTTGTTGCGGTTTTCAAATACAATTTCATTCCTTTCAGGACTCACTGCATTCGACCAGTCAAACGATACCTTCATTCTACTAATTATTTAGTGTTCTTAACTAGCTCTTTTTCCGATTCCGATAAATCAACAATTGCATAACGAGCAACATTACAAACAAGCATCTCGTCTAATATATCAACGAGATTGACATATTTTGATTTATCATCTGGCTTAATCAATACAATTAATCCTTTAGTATCTGCATTTTTAACTGCGGATTTATGGGCTTTAATTACATCATCTTTATCTTCAATTAATCCTCTTTTTACAGAGTCGTCAACTGCAAGAACTTTATCAAATAGTAATTTATTTTTTTCGAGTAAAACTGTATGAATACTATTAGGACCAGACATTGCAAAAGTTGCCATTGAAGTAATTGGTGGCTGAGTTGGGTCGTCCACTCCAAAATACCAAATCACTTTATTGTCGGCTGTTAAAATCACCGACATCGTTTGCGATGCAGCAACTTTTGTGCGGTCTTTATCTTCAACTTTATCTTTCACTGGCATGGTAATGTCCATGGTCTTCGGTTTAGAAAAAGTTGTGGTCATAATAAAAAATGTAAGAAGAAGAAAGGCAAGATCTACCATCGGCGTCATGTCGATATGAGTCGAAGCTTTCTTGGCGCGGACTTTTTTATGTTTTCCTCCTTTATCGGAGCCTTCTTGCTGTTGTACTTCTGCCATTTTTATTCTCTAACTAAACAGTTTATTTTTTTGCAGGTTCTGGTGCGCCTTCTAGGTTTGTGATTAGTGCAAATCGATTGGCTTTATTATCCTGTAAAATTGAAATTACTCTTTTAATTGTTGGGATGTCTGCTTGTCGATCACCTTTTAAAGCAATGCTAAATCGAGGTGCTGCTTTACGTGCAGAGTTCACCCAAATCATTAATTCGTTATTTGTTGAATCGATTGGAATTCCTTTACTAGCCTGATTCATCGTCTTGCGTTGATCATCTGTTGCATTTAAGTAGGCTTTCAGTTCACTCATCGGCATTCCGATAGATGATAATACAGCAAAACGTTTTTGCTCTTTCTCGTCGAAAGTTAGGTTGAAGTGACTGGCTAATCTTTCCAAAATATCTTTTCTCATTTGTTGACCTTCAACATTGAAAAATACTCTGCCCTTATCGTCAATCGTCAACATGATTACGCCTTTATCGGGTAATGTAATATTGCTGATAGATGATGGCTGGTCAACGACAACTGGTTCATCGGGTCGAAACTTCGTTGTTAACATAAAGAATGTCACAAGAAGAAACGCCAAATCCACCAATGGTGTCATGTCCAGCGAAGGACTCTTTTTGGGTACTTTTATTTTAGGCATCTGTAATGTGAAAAAATGAGACGTTGACTAAACATTATCCATAAAGAAAATGAAATTAGTTTTTTATACGAGAAGCAAATGACTGAACGATGTTGTAGCCAGCTTCATCAATACCATACGTAATGCTATCGATGCTGCTCGTAAAATAATTGTAAAGTATGATGGCAAAAGCTGAGGTACCTACTCCTAATGCCGTATTGTTTAGGGCTTCAGAAATTCCTGTTGAAAGAGCTACTGCATCTGGTGCTCCTGCGGTCGCAAGGGCGGCAAAGGCCTTGATCATTCCCATAACCGTTCCTAAGAGTCCCAATAGTGTCGCTACAGAAGCTATCGTTGAAATAATCACAAGGTTTTTTGAAAGCATTGGCAGTTCAAGTGTCGTTGCCTCTTCTAATTCTTTTTGAATAGCTAAAATTTTTCTTTCTTTATCTAGTTCATTATCCGCTTCCATTAATTTATAAGCATCAATACCCGCGCTCACGACATTAGCAATAGAACCACGTTGCTTTTCGCATTCTTTTTTCGCTCCGTCAAGATCACCCTTTGCCATTAGTGCACGAATTTTTTGAATGAAGACATCAACGCGACCTGTACCTTTAGATTTTCCAATTGTTATGAATCGCTCAATGGCAAATGTGACTGCTGTAATAAAGGTTCCTATTAACACCGGAACCAAAAAACCACCTTTGTACATTGTAGCTAAAAGGTGATTGGGTAAAGGATTTTTCTCTGGATCTCCACCCTCAAAACCGGAAGGATCTCCCATGACAAATTTCCAAATCAAAATCCCGATTAGGATAGCAATTGGAATTACAAGAATCGAAAAAAGGGCCTGAAGACCGTTTCCACCTTTAGTTGATGTGTTGCTCATGAGTGTACTGTTTGTTATTAGTTATGGGAATGATTAAAGACTTTTCAGTTGTTTTTTTTTCCATAAAGGCGAAAGGTAAATGTTTCAACTTTTTGGGAAGACAATAATAGGGAATTCTGATTAATTTAAAAAAAGTGAATGAGTGTTTAGGGGTCTAGCTTCAATTATTTTTTCAAGAATCCCTAGAAACTGATTATCTTTTCAATAATAGTCGTGCAATCTATTAAATAACCTTTAATTTCATGTTTCAAGTGAAACATTTTTTGTTGTAAAATAAAGTACTGAATTGTCTGTAACGCGAATTTTAAACCGATTATTTCTTTTTTGTAGTATTTATGACAATTTATTGCTTCTGAACTTTCCTTTCAAAATAAACCTTCATTCACTCGCTACTAAAAATTAAATCAGACCTGTTATTAATCCTGGAAGCACACCCAAGACAATAGCCACAATGCCGACCAGCAAGAGAACAAATTTAAAATTAGCACCGACTTGCATTTTTTCTACAGGGCCTTCACGAAACATTGCAATGATTACTCTAAAGTAATAATAAACTCCAATAAGAGAACCTAAAACAGCCAACAGCACTAAATAAGTTAAGCCATTTTGCATTGCAGAAATGAAAATGTAATACTTCGCAAAAAATCCTGCAGTTGGGGGAATTCCTGCCAAAGACAACATTGCTACAACGGTTATGATTGTCAAGAAGGGGCTTCTTTTACTCAAGCCATAAAATGATTCTATCGAATCGCTTCCAGTTACATTACTTACTAATAACAAAATAGTAAATGAAGCGATGGAAGAAACAGAGTACGCTATTGTATAAAACAACAATGCAGAGCCAGCCGTTTCATTCATAGAAACAATGGCTAGTAACATATAACCAGCATGCGCTATGCTTGAATAAGCAAGCATTCTTTTTACATTGTTTTGATAAACGGCTGTAATATTTCCCACTAAAATTGTTAGTCCAGATAAAACCATAATGGTAGTGTGCCACACTTCTCCTATTGATGAAAATGCGTGCAAAAACAATCGAAAGAACGCTGCAAAAGCGGCAGTCTTGACAACTGTTGACATGTAAGCTGTGATTACGGTCGGTGATCCCTGATAAACATCGGGTGCCCAAAAGTGAAAAGGCGCTGCAGAAACTTTAAAAGCCATGGCTACAACTATGAATAACACACCAACCGAAAGCATCCAAGAGTGGCTAAGACTTCCCGATGAAATGAAAGCACCAATCTTTTCAATATCAAAAGAAGCTGTTGCTCCATAGATTAATGCTATTCCGAAAAGTAGAAATCCTGTGGCAAATGAACCCATCAAAAAATATTTTAGGGCTGCTTCATTTGACACTAGAACTCTTTTGTTACTACCTGCTAAAATATACATCGACAAAGAAAGAATTTCGATTCCGAGAAAAAGCATAAGTAAATTGTTGAATGAAGTCATTAAGACTCCACCGATAAGTGCAAAAAGTATCAATGTAAAATGATCGCTCTTGCTTGTTTGATCTTTAAAAAATCCTGGGGAAATGATAAACCATAAAAAAGTAATCGCAACCATTAATGCTGAGAAGGCTAATGAATAATTATCAACCTTCATCATATTATTAAAGTAAATAATATTACTATTCCAGTCGACAACAATTGAAATGAAGGCAGCAATCAGACCTATAAAAACAACAGGAAGTAGCGCCTTCTTTAATTTGAAGATTTCAGAAAACAATCCGAAGATTCCAATACCGGTTAAAATTAAGAGCGTATTCAAATGTGTAGATATTATTTCAACGATGTAATAATTGGTCCTAATGATTTTCGTAATGCTTCAACGGTAGGCCCCGAAATATCAAGGAGAGGTTTTGGATAAATTCCGATCCAGAAAATCATGATTAAAATTGGTATCAAGACAGCCTTTTCAGAAATTGTTAGTGAAGCAAAAACAAAGTTATTTTTCTTTGGCACACCAAGAGCGATTTTATTGTACGCATTTAACATGTAAATCGCACCGAAAATAATTGTGAGTCCGGCAAGAGCAGCTAAGATGTGGTTATATTGAAAAACACCGTTGATTAATAAAAATTCTCCTATGAAACCGTTGGTCAAAGGAAGTGCAATTGACGCAAGCATGATAATCATAAAATAAGTTGAGAAAGCAGGGGCAACTGTTCTAATACCACCGAGGCTATCCAATTCTCTTGTTCCTGTTCGACGTTCTATTATGTCTGCAATCATTAACAAACCAACAACATTGATTCCGTGTGAAACCATTTGAATAATGCTACCATGTAAACCTTGATAGGTCAAACTAAATACTCCAGCTGCAATTAATCCAACGTGAGCGATAGAGCTATAAGCAATTAATCGTTTGAAATCTTTTTGAACCCAGGCTATTAACGAAGCATAAACGATACCGATAACACACAATATCATTGCAAGATTTCCCCATTCAATAATAGCATTCGGAACAATTGGTAAAAGCCAACGAATCACTCCGAAAATTCCCATCTTCAACATGATTCCCGCTAGCAACATTGTTCCAGATGCGGGTGCATCTGTATAGGTATCGGGCTGCCATGTATGAAATGGAAAGATTGGAATTTTAATAGCAAATGCTAAAAAAAGCGCCCAGAAAATCAGGCTCTGTTCTTTTGATGTCAAACTTAAATTGTGTAGTGCTTGTAAATCGAAAGAATGTGCTCCGGGTGTTTGTAACCACAAATAAATTAATGCTACCAGCATTAGTAAACTTCCGGTGAGAGTATAAATAAAGAACTTTAGTGTAATTCTTAATCTATCTTTTCCTCCCCACATTAAGCAAATAAGATAAATTGGAATCAAGGCCAACTCCCAAAATATATAAAATAGAAATCCGTCGTATGCACTGAACACTCCAACTAAAGCAAACTGCATTGTAAGTATTAACGAATAAAAAAGCGATGGCGATTTGTATTGGTGAGAAAAGGAAGAAAGAATAATTAAAGGAACAAGAAATGTTGTAAGCATGACCAACAAAAGTGAAATTCCATCAAGCCCAATATTATAATTGATTCCCAATTGTTCTATCCAAGAAATATTTAAAGTAAATTGATTTCCCTCCGATGGAACAAAACGAAGAAAGAGACAAACTGAATAGCCAAATTCAATTATTGCTGCAACAAGCGCTACCTTTTTAGCATTTGTTCCAGAGATAGCAGTAATCACGGCCGCCAGTAGCGGAAAGAATATTAGTATTGATAACATTGTAGTCGTCTCTCAGCAAATGATTTTGCCGAGAAATAGTTAGAGTATCAGATTAAATAATAAGATGGCGATAATTCCAAAAACCATAGCGAAGATGTAAAATCCTACACTACCTGTCTGGATAAAACGCAAGGCGCGTGAACTTCCGGTCACGCCTTTATTTACAGAGTTAACAATTCCGTCTATGATACGAATATCAAAAACTTTATAAAATAACTCACTAATTTTTTTAAGCGGGTTGACAATGATTGCATCGTAAATTTCATCTACATAAAATTTATTATACGATGCTCTTGCAAATGGTGTTAGTGCAGATTCTTGTTTTGCCGGAATACCTTTTTCACTTGTATATAATCGCGACGTTATTACAAAAACAATAATTAATATTATCGTTGATGTGGCCATCAATCCAATTTCAAAAGTATGCGTAAGCTCCGAACTATGAAACATAGAAGGGATGGATAAAATTGGCTGAAGAAAATTTGCAAATAAATGTTTTTCGGAAAAAACCTCCGGCAATCCTAGAAACCCACCAATCGTTGAGAGGATTGCTAATATGACTAATGGAATTAGCATAGACTTTGGCGCTTCATGCAAATGATGAGCTTGGTCTTGCGTACCTCTAAAAGACCCATAGAACGTTAAGAAAAATAGTCGCAACATGTAAAATGCCGTCATGATGGTGGAAATTGCAAGCACACCAAAAATCAATTTATTTTCAGCGAAGGTCTTTGCTAAAATTTCATCCTTAGAAAAGAATCCGGCAAATGGTGGGCAGCCGATAATTGCCAATGTACCTATTAAGAAGACTAAATAAGTAACGGGAAGTTTCTTTTTCAAGCCGCCCATTTTGCGAATGTCTTGTTCGCCACTCATTGCGTGAATCACACTTCCTGCAGCAAGGAACAAAAGAGCTTTGAAAAATGCATGAGTAGTTACATGAAAAAGAGCTGTAGAATAAGCACCGACACCTAAGGCAACAAACATAAATCCAAGTTGCGAGACAGTTGAATAGGCTAAAACTTTTTTAATATCCGTTTGAGTGATTGCAATAGCTGCAGAAAAAATTGCCGTCGCTGCACCAATAACTGTAATGATTGAGAGGGTGAATGGTGCAAGTGAATAAAGTACGTTAGATCTAATAATCATATAAACCCCCGCTGTTACCATTGTTGCAGCATGGATTAATGCAGAAACAGGAGTCGGTCCAGCCATTGCATCAGGTAACCAAGTATATAATGGGATTTGAGCGCTTTTTCCCATAGCACCAATGAATAATAATAATGTAATGGCCACAATTCGAGGGTCGCTTGTTGGAAATGCTCCGGCAATTGGAAAAATTTCATTAAACGATGTTGTTCCGAACGTCACAAAAAGCAAAATAATTCCTAACAAAAAGCCTAAATCTCCAATGCGATTCATTATAAATGCCTTGTTTGCTGCTTTGTTGTATTCAGGATTTTTAAACCAGAATCCAATCAGTAAATAGGAACAGAGTCCGACGCCTTCCCATCCTGCAAACATTACAATGTAGTTGGAGCCCATGACTAAAAGGAGCATGAAGAAAATAAAGAGATTCAAATATGAAAAGAAGCGAGAGAATCCTTCATCATCGTGCATATAGCCAATAGAGTAAAGGTGAATTAAGAAGCCAACACCCGTAATAATTAGCAACATAACCAAGCTTAGCTGATCGATCATGAAAGAGAACGGAATAGTAAGAGACCCGGAAGAGATCCAGCTGAAAAGATCAATCGTTATCGACTGGCCATTAAATTCTTGAAAAGCCAAAACAGAAATAATAAAAGATGCAAGAACCATTAAGGTTGCAATTACACCAGAAAATCCTTTTGGTAATACTTTATTTCCCGTGGATGTTATGAGAAATCCGACTAGCGGAAAAACTGGAATGAGCCACGCCAACTTAATCATTCGTTGTATTCTAATTTATTTCTCAAAAGAGAGTTATTTTGAGAGCGAGCCAATTATGGCTATCAAGATGGCAAAAGTATAATTTATTGGGAAATCAACAACGAAACCGACAGAAGCTTTTCACCGCTTTTATACAAGTATAAACGTAATTGTAGTTTTGAATAGTACTATTTATTCGACCAAAAACGTACATGCAAAATGTTAACTCATATAAACCACTGATTCTTCTATCATTGAAATAAAAAAACTTTTCGAAGTTTAATAGGAGAATCAAAAATTACAGTGCTTTTTTATAAACTTTTTGATGTCGATTTTGAAGCTTTCGTTTTATCAGATTTTTCAAAAACCATTTTACGGTCACTTGCAACTTCTGAAATGTTAACTTTTTCGGTTGCATAAACTTCAAAACCCTCTTCTGAATAATCTGTCATAAAGACATCGAGGTCTATTTTATTTTCGATTGCAATTTTTTCAATTTTTCGGAAATAGTCGCCCAATTTGTTCAGGTCTTTTTTCTGTTCTTGAGAAAGTGACATTTAGCTGTTGTTTTAGTTATAACGAATTTAACCGATTTGAGTGGGGGAATGTTACGCCTCACTTTTCAAATCTTTTGTTGTTATTAACCACCATTGTTAATAACGAGAAATTATCTTCTACTCCATCAAACGAAAGGTTAAACTTATTCGAGGGGTGAAAAAATTTTTAGTCTTAGGTAGCTGATGAAGCCAATTTTTTTGTGTGTTTCCTTTCATCAACAACAATGAACCATTCTCTAAAAAAATATTTACAATCGTTTTATTCGTCTTGTGCTTGAAAACAAATTTTCGCTCGGCCCCAAAACTTAACGACGCTATCGTTGCATTTTGAACCAATGACTTTTCATCGTCGCTATGCCAAGCGACTCCTTCATTTCCGTCGTGATATAAATTCATCAGACAAGAATTGAACCGCGCACCTGATTTTTTTTCTATCGCTTCCTTTAGTTCAAGAAGTTCTTTTGTCCAAAGCAAAGCTTCTTTGGTTCTATTAGAATAAGTATAAGGAAATTCTTCATCGCCGTACCAAGCCACTTTTCTTTTTGTGATTATCAATTTTCCAAAAACAATGGCTTCGTCATTTTTCCAATCAATATTATTTAACAACCAATTGTAGTAATAATTTGCCCACGCCTGTTCCATGATCTTACCAAGATAAACAACTTCGCCATCAAATGGAAGTAAATTGGTTTCGCTATTTATAAAAAGGTCGTGCACGAAATTTATAGGCTGAATTAATCTGCTTGACAAGTTCAAACAAAGATTTTTTATTCTCTCTTTAAAGGTAATAAAAAATGGCAAGTTGCGCTAAGCTTTTTTGTGTCTGTAGCACTGTCAAAATATTTTACAGAAAACGTGCCTTCAAACTCTAATTTAATCTGATCAATTCTCATAATATTAATTATTGCTTCGTCAAATTCGTCCTGAATTTCATAAATATCTTTATCAAGAGCTGGATTTTCTCCATACACTTCAATTGTCAATTTTCGATTGAGTGGAAGATCCCCATCCTTGTCCAATTTTATTTTCTTCGTTCCTTCTAATACCGATGTTTCACATGACACACGAATTTTTTTCTTCGAAATATTCCCTTCAAGTGTAAAAGATACTGTGGAGGCGGTTCTATCTATTTTTAATAAGCTATCAATACTTGCGACCAAAACAGTTTCTCCATTTTTGTATTTTTCTCCTCTCATCAACAGTAAATTCGTTCCGCCTTTAGTTTCCTGGCTTTTTACAAAAAAGCTAATCATACATAAAAGTATAGTTGAAAAAATCTTTCTTCTTTTCATTATTCATTCTTTAAAAAAGTGCAATTTCTATTCCTATAGTTGTGTTGGGCAATTCGCTATAACCAAATTCTGGCTTAAACATTTTTGACAATCGCTTTGCAATCCACAATGAATATCGGCCCGTACCGATACGCGCGAATAGTTCTGCATGCCATTTGTATGTATATTTAAGGTGATCAATTTTTGTTGTTGCATTTCCATGAACAACTTTTTGCTTGTTCACTTCTTCCATAGAATAATTATATTTTCCTCTAATACCTATATCTAAGAAATGACCAATAATATTTCCTCTTGAAACATCAAAATTGAATCTATTGAAATACCCCAAAGTAAAATTTGCCACATCAAATCGTTGAACATCGATAAGCTGGGTGTCAGGAAATGTTTTTCCGGTTTGTTGCTTCAAGTTATAATCACAAAAACCTGTATGGAATTCCCAGCCCATGGAATAAAATCGAGATATTTTATATTTAGACCTCAGGCCGAATGAGAAGCAAACTGAATTGCCAAACGTAACTCTTGATCCAGGATAATCGGGCGGCAGCACAAAACCGAAATCAAAAAGTGCGTGTGCATAATTAATTGTATTGGGTCCTTTATTATAAGAGGGTTCGTTTTCTCTGTCAACATTTAATAAAACCGTTTGTGATTTTACAGCTATAGAAAGGCAAAAAAGCAGGATAAATAAAATAATTGGCGTGTGTTTCATCTCATTTATTTTCGTTTGCTATATAGGAGGAAGTAAAACCTTCAAAGTGAATAGTTATTTTGTCGCCGGGTGAAAGTTCATCGAGATTTATATCTAACATTTCTTTTTGTTGCGCAATTAAAACTGTGTATCTTTTGATTTCACCATCTTTCTTTTCAATCTTCTGAAAAAAATTTCTCTGTGCCTCATAACCCAATAATTGTTCGTCGCTAAAATGGGTAAACTTTTCTCTCAAAACCACCTTCAATTCTTGATTTACAAGCACAAAGTCGAAGGTGGGCTCTATTTCTTTCTTTAAGCTATCAGTAAAATAATTTGCTTGAGGAATTCCATACCCATGAGCAAAATCAAAATACGGATATAAGTGTGCCGATTTTTCAAGTTCATGAAAGAGCTGCATGTTAGTCATACTGCGATTGCTTTGCCATGCGCAAGCGGCGAATCCTGCAACAAGAGGTGTGGAAAAAGATGTACCATAAACATTGCTAAGTCCACTTGCATCCGCCGCAACTACATAGGCAGGGGCGCAAACATTTGGCTTTAATTTTCCGTTTACAGTTGGTCCATAGGAACTAAATCCAATGTGACAATCTGTTTTCGGATCTGTTCCTCCAACAGTTAGTGCACTGTCTGCGTCTCCCGGTGTATCGATGAAATGCCATCGATTGTCGCCATCATTTCCTGCAGCATTGACAACCAAAATTCCTTTTCTTGCTGCTATGTTTGCAGCTTTAGAAATCAGGCTGGCCTGTCCATTCATATCTGTATTAAAATATTTGTAATCGCTATAACCGAGAGAACTACTAATAATGTTAGCGCCGTTTTTATCGGCCCACTCTGCAGCTGCTAACCAATTCTCTTCTTCGGAAAATGTTTCACTAGAAACTTTTTCTGTGCGTGCAAGCAACACTTCTGCACCAGTTGCCATTCCTATATTAACTCCATTAACAACACCAACGATGCATGATAAGGTGGCGGCCCCGTGCCAATGATGCGCAAACACATTTTCATTTTTAGCAATAAAGTCATAGGTTGAAATTATTCTCTTTTCAACTCGTAATTTTTGAAAGACTTCGTTTTTATCTACTCCTGGAAAACCAGCATCAAAAATCGCAATTCTTATTCCAGTTCCATCTAGTTTTTTCTCGACAAATTTTTGGGATCCGAATCTGCTTGTTTGATATTTTAAGAGATTCAAAGAAAATTTGTCAAGCTCAAACTTTTCATTTTTTTTAGCAGTCAACAGAGAGTGGCAATCCATCTTTTTTAGAGATAAAACAAAAGGCAGCTGCGAAATGATTTCTTTCACCTGCTCATTACAAAAAACAGCTACTCCATTCAACCAACGACTAGAGTAGCTTATTGAATCACAATAAGACGATACCACTGATAAGTATTGTTCGTTAACAGGAAAATCTGTACTATCGAAAGGAATAGATTGTTCGGTACGCCGAATAAGAGTTCTAGCGGAAAAATAATCAGAGGGATTAAATGTGACTCCGGATTTATCTTTGAATGAAACCCAATATTTCTCTGCAGAACAATAATTCAGAAAAATTAGAAAACAAAACAATGTCAGTCGATAGGGGCGCATTAATTTTTATCGGGAAATACTTTTGACCACTTTAAAATGTTTACGACTCTAGTTCCTTCCTCATAAGTATCGCCAAATTTGATTCGCAAAAAATCATCAGGAAAATCATAGGTGTATTCCATTTCTAATCCTTTACTGATAATAGCTTTCGTTTTTGAATATTGTTTTATTTCCGGGAAAAAGTTTCGATACATATAGACACCTTTTACGTCAGTAGAATTAAATTCAACATCGTAAGATTCACCAGTGAGGTTGTACGATTCATATTTCCCTTCTTTTTTAATGACTGCAACTTTTGCTGCTTTCGGATATTTTCGAACATCGTATAGTGTATCGTAACGATAAAATTCCTGAGTGGTCGAGACATTCCAAATTCCCTCAATTGCATCGAGGCTATCTCTATTGGTACTAAAATAACTTCGAAACGATTCTTCCGAATGGATAGAAGATTGTGCTTGGGCTTCAATAGAAACAAACAAACACATGGCAGCAAGTAGTCTTTTCACGAAATCAAAAATACAGATTAGTTTTATTGATTGTTTAATTTTATTCTTTCTTTCCTATTAACCAGTTCCCATGCTGTCAAAAAAACCAACTCGGCTCTTTTCTTTATTAATAAGAAGTCTATCTTATCAATTGAATCTGACGGCTTATGATAATCTTTGTGAGTTCCGTTGAAATAAAATATTACAGGAACACCGTTTTTGGCGAAGTTGTAGTGATCGCTTCTCTCATAAAATCTGTTCGGGTCACCCGGTAGATCAAAAGTATTATCCATCTCTAATTTCGTATAACGGTTATTCATTTCGTCGTTGATCGCTTCCAGGTCTTTACTTATTCGACCTGCTCCAATTACGTAAATGTAATCACGAACTTTGAGTGAATCGTGTTTAGGATCAATTCTTCCCACCATGTCGATGTTCAAATCGGCAACACAATTAGCTAGAGAAATATCAGGATGTTTCACGTAGAACTTCGAACCCAATAGTCCTTTTTCTTCTCCACTAAAGTTTAAAAAAATAATATTTCGTTTGCATGGGTGTCCTTTGATCTTTGCTGCAGAAAAATTTCTCGCCATTTCTAGAATTGCAGATGTCCCACTTCCATCATCGTCGGCTCCAGGATAAATTAAAGAATCTTTTTTTCCTAGATGATCATAGTGACTCGAAATAATTACACTCTCTTGGGAGCTATCTTGTCCTTGAAGAATAGCAATTACGTTTTCTCCAACAAGCTGACTGGTGTTCTTGATAAGCTTTAAGTAAATGTCCGATTTTTTTAAAATTGGTTTTGGTTTTGCTTTGCTTTCAATCTTTCTTAGGTATTCAGAGTATAATAACTTGGCTTCATTCGGAAAAAAATTTTCACTCGAATTTCTGTTTAAAAAAATTATAGGAATAGGGCTTGCTTGAATTTCTTTCATAAGGATGTCATCAGACTCAATTTGAGAAATTATTGATGGAATACTATCTACTGAAATGAATATTGAATTCGGGCTCCCAATAATTAAAGATGAAATAAATTCTTTCAAGGTCTCTGATTGGGTAGGACGAAATTTTTCATTTTTAAATTTCTTTTTCCAGTGGGGCTGTCCCCAACTAACTAGAATGTTCTTCTGAAAAATATCTTTCTTGGAGTAATCTGAATAATAAGGCTGACTAATTCCAAAACCTGCAACAAAAATGTTTTCTGACTTTAAAAGAGTGTCAACTTTACTCGGTGCATAATAAAAATCTTGGTAGTAAATTAAATAATGATCATTGATTACCAAGTTGAATCCTGAATTTGCACGAACACTTAGTGGATGTTTTTGAAGATGAGTAGGAATACCCCAACTTCTGTATTGATTCTCTATATATAGTGCCGCCTTCTTTTGTCCCGGTTGACCTGTTTCTCGTCCTTCTAAAGAATCGGAAGTAAGAATAGTTAGATAAGAGTGAATAGAATCGGAAGAGATCTGGGACGCGAAATCAGTCGTTTGACTTCGGGCGAAAACCGATTGAAAAAGAATAAAATAAATCAGAGCTAATCGAGCCATCAACAAGCAGCAATTTTATTAACCCTTGCCTGATGTCTGCCGCCTTCGAAATCAGTTGTTATGAATGTTTTAGAGAATGTTTTAGCTTCTTCGATGGAAATGAATCTGGCTGGCAAACAAATCACATTGGCATTGTTGTGTTGTCGAGCCAAAGTGGCTAGTTCATTTTTCCAGGCAATTGCGGCTCTAATTTGTTGGTGTTTATTTGCTGTAATCGCCACACCATTAGCACTTCCACATATTAAAATACCTAATTCGTTTTCGCTTTTTTCAATACTAATTGCAAGTGGATGAACAAAATCGGGGTAATCAACCGATTCGTCAGAAAACGTTCCAAAGTCTTTTACTTCATAGCCTTCTTTTTCAAGAAATTCGCGAATAATTTCTTTGTATTCAAAACCAGCATGATCACATCCTATTGCAATTTTATTTGTTTTCATAATAAGTAGATTTGTACTAATTGAATGATAGTTTGGTCATCAAAAAAATCCCATTCATCCACATCAGAAAAAACATGTAATTTCAATTGGTATTCATAATGAACTAACTACAAACAAAAGTAAGTAAATTGTTTTCAACATAGGTCTAAAATCAATAATTATAAAGCTGATACTAAAGAGAGTGTAAAACAATTTATAAACACTAATTTTGTGTTATGGCGTTACAACCTGTTATTAAATGTTTACAAGAAAATGTTGCTTTGTAATATTGTTGATGGCCATAATGAAATATAAACAGTTGACAAGGAAAAGATGTTAGAGCCGATAAGAGAGTTACCGACAATAAACGGTATCGTTATGAACCAGGCATTGTAAGAAAGATATACACTGACCATCTAGTAACCTTCTGTTGATAAACACAAAATACAGTTATTGCTCAAAACGTTAACGATATTAGCCTTGTTCATTAACTTTCATTTTTAGTGTATAACTGTGAAGTCAAGTTAAAACAGATCGAATTACCAACAGTATGAACAGGATAATAATAGTAGTAGATTTTAAATTTTAAATAAAAAATATATGTTATGATTAGTCTTGAAGAAAAGTTGGAGCGAGTAAACCAGCACGGTTGGTTGGATGTTGAAGTTGACCCAACGATCGATATCTTTGCTGAAATTTCAAGATTAAAAAAAGAAAAAAATGCAATCATACTCGCCCATTACTACCAGGATGCTGATATTCAAGATGTCGCTGATTTTATAGGCGATAGTCTAGGCCTAGCTCAAGAGGCAGAGCGAACAAATGCTGACATGATTTTATTTGCAGGAGTTCATTTCATGGCTGAAACTGCAAAAATTTTGAATCCCGATAAAAAAGTTATTCTTCCTGATTTACGCGCAGGTTGTTCATTAGCCGATGCTTGCCCACCGAAAGAGTTTTCAGAATTTAAATCTCAACACCCCGATCATGTTGTGATTTCCTACATTAACTGTTCGGCCGAGATTAAAGCAATGAGCGATATCATTTGTACCTCGTCAAATGCCATTGGAATCGTTAACAGCTTGGAAAAAGATCAACCGATTATCTTTGCTCCCGATAAGAATTTAGGCCGTTACATCAACGAAAAGACAGG
>JANLRG010000102.1:0-1311 GCA_031361545.1 Bacteroidota bacterium | reverse complement strand
CGATTGCAACACTACTGCTTGTATTTCACAATTGGTTACTGTCAATACCCTTTAAACCGCGCCGACCGCTATCACAGGCACCACCGTCATTTGCAACTGCAGCAGCACTACTTTAAGCGTGATAGGCGGTAGTCTCGGGACAAATGCCGTAGCCGAATGGTTCGCAGGTTCATGTGGCAGCGCCCCGATTGGAACGGGCAATATCATCACTGTTTCACCAACGATTAATACGACTTATTTTGTCAGATATAAAGGGGATTGTAACACCACCGCTTGTGTTTCTCAATCGGTTACCGTCAATACTCTTTCAACGGCTCCGACAGGTATTGCAGGCACTATCGACATCTGTTTAGGCAATAGCACCACCTTAAGCGTTGCCGGCGGATTTGCAGGAACAGGCGCGATAGCCGAATGGTTTACAGGCTCCTGTGGCGGCACATTGATTGGAACGGGTAACATCACCGTTTCACCGACGGTTAATACGACTTATTTTGTCCGTTACAAAGGCGATTGCAACACGACCTCTTGTGCTTCTCAACTTATCACCGTCACCAGACCCTCAGTAGGTGGCATTATTGCCCCAGCAAATAGTCAAGGCTGCGGACCTCAGACAGTGAATTTTTCTCTCAGCGGCATCACCGGCAGCGTCACCCAATGGGAACGGCAAACGAATTGTACTGGCGCGTGGACATCTATTGGTAATGCAGGCTTAACCACTATCACAGTAACAACTCCTAATGCCTCCACTTGTTATCGTGCTGTCATAACAAATGGGGTATGTCCTGCGGCTAATTCTGCCATTTCGACCGTTACGATTGATAAACCAGCAGTGGGTGGTAGAGTCACTTTACAAAGCAATCAAACGGCTACATCTGTTGCGCTTTGCCCCAGTGAAAATGCTTTATTAATTCCTAAAAATTACGTTGGCAAAGTCGCTAATTGGCAATATACCTTTGGCACGTCCTCTATTTGGTATGATTTGCCAGGTAGTGAGGGGCAAACAACTTTGACCGTCAATGGCTCTTTCATAACAGGCACTGTTTTTTATCGGGTCATCATCGTTACGGAATTGGGAATTTGCACAGGGCTATCTTCTGTCGCCTATTCTACTGCATTTAGAATTACTACAAAGTTGAGTTGTTTATCGCCCGATGGTAGCATTGTGAATAATGATATACAGACCGATCAGCGTTTAACTATCCAAAAAGTGTATCCTAATCCTGCGAGCAACGTTTTCAACCTAGAAATGAATAGCAATACTGAGGGGGTTTCTCAAATAGAGATAATAGATGTAACAGGTCGTCAAGTTTT
>JANLRG010000078.1:0-3017 GCA_031361545.1 Bacteroidota bacterium | reverse complement strand
CATTCTTTAGCCCCTTTAACTACAAAAGCGAGTCAATACTGAGGGGGTCAACAACACTTCAAAAATTATCACTCATTAACAAAAATTATAAAAAGTTTAAAAACTAAATCAAATGGAAATACCAAGCATTAACGGACACTTTGTGTATAGAAGTTTAGTCAACAATACTTCTGTTGGGGACGATTTTTCGAAATTGAGATTTGGAGCAGGTCTAATGACGTTTGTTCAAGATAAGCAAGGGCATATTACGGGCAATTTTGAGATGACGGCTGATTTAGTCATGAAGTTAGACGGCTCTGTTCAAGGAAATGAAAACGGTTTTGTTCTCCGACTGACTGCAAAAGGCATTGCCAATACACCCACCGCTGGATGGATTTATGACTATTTGGGCTATATTACGCCCACCTGGTCTCATGGCATAAATCAGTTGCAAACAATAACCGGTTCCGTCATTCGGACAGTGGATCATGGCGCTTCTAAAGCAGGGGTAACTGCCACATTCTACATGGTTAGGAAAGAATAATCTGACAACTAAATCCCATGTAAGATATACCACAATGTCTGTAATTTGTTACAGCACCCATTTTGGCATTGAAAATAACTGTATTTTTGGAGCTCGTGAAATAATCAAACTGTCAAAATTAAATCCAATGAACAGAACCCTCTACACCTATGTCATTTTTATTCTAACCATTTCACTTTTAAAAATTGGCAAAACCACTGCTTGTGGCTTCGATTTTACGGGGAGTTGCGCGACCACAGCCCGCTTTTCAGTGAATAATGTTTCCAATGAGTATTTTTTGTCACCTTGTAGTTATGGCTTTCAATTGCCGACGAGCTTGGGTACGGGCGTTACCAATTTACAACTCACTGCCGCTTCTACGCGAACATGGGAAAGCTGTACCAATTATGTGATGCAAAGTGCTATTTTTTACCGCATCTATAATAATGCTGCTAACAAAGGGGCATTTATTAGGGTAGATTTGACGCAATTGGCTCTTTTTAATAGCCCGCCTTATCGCACCAAAACATATTCAGGTACACTCAACAGCGATTTACTGACGGGTTTGCTCCCGAATACGACCTATTCGATTGAGCTATATTATCAACTTTTTGTTGATTCAGATGCGAATAATTCGATTGATGTCACCTCTATTCTGAATAACAGCGGTGCATATTATACGTCCTCCTTTCGGACGGGCAATATTGCCACCAATGTGGGTTTCCCAGTCAATGGCTCGAATACAAATGTCACTTGCAACGGCGGCAATAATGCTACTGCAACAGCCGCTCCCGCAGGTGGAATTGCACCTTTTACCTATTTATGGTCAAATAATGCTAAAACGGCAACGATTACAGGCTTAAACGCAGGGAGTTATTCAGTGACTGTTACGGATGCCACCGCCTCAATCGGGATACGTTCTTTCACCATATTAGAACCAATAGCTGTCGGGGCAACATTAACGAATATTAATCCCGCTTGTGGGCAAACGAACGGCACTATCACGGCAGTAGGTTTTGGCGGCACTTCACCTTACACATATATATGGAGTACGAACGCGACAACCCCCTCAGTCAATTTCCTCGCACAAGGGGCATACAGCGTGACGGTGAAAGATGCGAACAATTGTACGGGCGCGGCTTCTACCACTTTGATTGAAAATTGTGGCAGTGCCAATGCTTATTGTACTTCCAATTCGCAA
The DNA here is from genome assembly GCA_031361545.1 of Bacteroidota bacterium. Classification (GTDB taxonomy): domain Bacteria; phylum Bacteroidota; class Bacteroidia; order AKYH767-A; family 2013-40CM-41-45; genus JADKIH01. The sequence continues at coordinate 1,314 of JANLRG010000078.1, read as the reverse complement.
GCACCTTGGGGCGAATGGATTGCTCGCGTGCGACTGAATACTTTAGATAATGCAAGCGATAAAGTCCGAGTTGACCGGTATGCCACTGGCTATTCGGATTGGAAAGATAAGAGTACAACACTGACAAAGGGTTTGAGCTACCCCCTCAGTATTATGCCTGCTTTGAGTTGGTCGGGAGCGCAAACCAATCTATTTTATCGGGTTTGGATTGACTATAATAAAAATGGTCAGTTTGAAGACACTGAAAAGGTTTTTGAACAAAATAGGGTAGGACTATTTGCGGTCAATGGTACAGTTATCGTTCCGGCTTCCTCTTTGACGGGTGCAACGGTCATGCGTGTGAGTATGAAAAAGGATGCTTATTCTACGGCGTGTGAAACTTTTGCAGCAGGGGAAGTAGAAGACTACAGCATTATTTTGCAAATAGGTTCGGGCAATCCTTGCGCGAATGATGCTACGCCGCCGACTTTGAGCAATTGCCCATCCAATATCAGTTTAACGGCTGCCAATTCAACAGCCGTTGCCACTTGGACAACTCCAATCGCTACGGATAATTGCACCGCTAACCCTACAATTTCAAGCAATTATATAAGCGGACAAAGTTTTACATTGGGCAATACGACGGTTATTTATACCGCAAAAGATAGCAGTAACAATACGGCGACTTGCAGCTTCATCGTCTCCATTTCTAAAATATTGGTTACGCCAACAGTTGTTTTAAAGAATCCAACTCTAACAGTTCAAAAAAATCAAAAAGTCTGTACCAGCGTAACGGTGGATAGTTTCAGCAATATACTTTCGGCTCAATGGGTGAGTGTGTTTAACCCCTCAGTATTGCGCTTCGATTCGCTGACAAACCTGAATACGGCTTTAGGTTTATCAGTAGAGACCCATTTCGTAACGTCTTTTTCAAATGCAGGAGAGATTAGATTTGCTTGGTTGACCACTAATGCCGTATCGCGCCCGAATGGTGAAAAACTCTATGATATGTGTTTTACGACAATTGGGGCAGGCGGTACTTCGTCTGCTTTGCGGATTGATAGTACTCGTGGCACTCTTGTGGAAGTGAAAAATAATTTAGGGCAATTGCGAAAAGTAGTGGTGCAGGTAGGTTCAGTATCAGTGATAGATACCACCATTCAAAATAATTGTCAAAAATATGCTGTCAATAACACCAACGAAATTTGTCAACAGACATGGAAGCCTTACGGGATGATATTGGTTCAAAATAATGTGAACCAATATTTACATTCGCAAGCCGTTGTTTTTGAAAACTTAGGCATAACGGCTGTGTTGCGCGGCACGTATCGCACG
>JANLRG010000059.1:0-1258 GCA_031361545.1 Bacteroidota bacterium | reverse complement strand
TTTATTTTGTTTAATGAATAATATTTTAGTAGCCAAGCCAAGTGACGGGGTGACTTTTAGTCACCCCGTCACTATCACACTATCACTATCAGCTACAAATATACGCCATGAAACTCATTCATGTATTCCCTAAAGACGTATTTATTGACGTATTTAGCGGAATCAGGCTCTAATTGCGGATTTACTTTTTTAAAATTTTTAAGGACAATCTGCATCATCAAGCCGTTGAAATAATTTTCATTGTCCAATTGACGGCTGTTAATCAATACTTTGTCGTCCGCCTCGCGTTTAATGTTTATCAAGGCTTCGTGAATCTCGCTTTCCCTTTTCGTAATCTTCCCGTGTTCGACCACGCGCTTGTGTAAACGGGCGTATTTGGTGTCATTCTCGTATTTAGCTTTGAGCAAATTGTTTTTACGGTTCAATTCGGTCACTTTATCATAGATTTGTCGCAACGCCCCGATGTTTTGGGTCATTTCTTCTTGGGTTATTTGGTTGAGATTTTTCTTTTTAAAGAGTCTTTCCAATTCCTCGCGCAAAGAAATGAATTCTGGGTCTTGTTGGTCAAAATTACTTAATAAAGTTTCCCGTGTTTTCCGCAAGGTCTCTTTAAGTTGGTCAGCAATGACCATTTCTGCTTCGGACACTTTGCGAAACATAAAAATGATATTCTCCAAAGCGACGTTGAGAATATTGCTGTTATCACCACTATTTTGCAACGCATTTTTGGCATTGATTAAATCCAAATGCCGCGCTGTTTCATTGTATAATTGATTCAATTTCCTAAAATCAATTGTTTCCAATAATTCAAAATGCCCGTACATCCGAATGATGTTGTACAAGTCTTTGGTTTGTGCCAACGCCTTTTTAATGTCGAGAACCGTTTTAGGGTCTTCAATCTGCGTGATTTGTTGCGAAAATACTTCTGCATTGAGCAAATCAAAATGAAACAACTTTTCTTTGATGTCTTTAATTTCGCGCGCGCCCGTATCGGCATCCACAATCCAAACAATCAAACGCAAGGTAACGCGCAATGGTGCTGCGTAGTTAATGCCACGTTGGCGGCACTCATCGACATCGTATTTCGGGCGGTCGAACTCGTAACGCACATACTCAAGCGTCGAGGTGTCGGAGAAATCTTTGATCGGGAACACCGATTTAAATACGGCGTGTAACCCCGTGTTTTTACGGTCTTTGACCGCAACAAACATCTGCAGGAACTGCTCATACGAGTTCTTTTGAACTTCGATGAGGTTCG
>JANLRG010000046.1:0-1384 GCA_031361545.1 Bacteroidota bacterium | reverse complement strand
CAGGTCTCAAACCCATGTGATTAAAGGTATATTCCGCTGCAAAAAAGGGCGTTGCTAAATCATAATACCCAGCACAGACCCATACTTTGAGTGCCGCATTTTTGCTCATCGCTTGCCGAAGTGTTTCAGCCACGTTGAGGTATTGATTTTGAACATTATTGTAATTCCAGGGTTGCACACGACCTGTTAGTACCAAATAAGGCAAGTCATTTTCATATTTCAAATCATTGCGAATGTACTGATTCATGGCTGTTGAATAAGGTCCCGAAATAGTGGCATCGAGGCTTGGGTCAAATTCGTTGCGCTCACCGGCATTGTCATAATCCGTACCCGTTATGCGTCCATCAAGTCGTCCAACGGTTTTACCCTCCCCCCTCAGTAATTCCTTACAAAAACGACTAATTTCGATGCGTAAATTAGCATTTTGAATAAAATTTTTAGACAATCCTGTGAATTTAGACAGCTTTTCAGCGACAGCATTTTTCTCAGCATCAGTCGCCAAATCACCTTTCATCAGCACTAAACTATATTCATTGATAACAAAATCTCTGACGGCTTGCATGGTTTTTTCAAGATTTGCTTGGTATTCAGGGGCTATTTTTTTATGATACCAAGCCATAGCTGTGTAGGTAGGTAAGAACAATTGATAGGGCAAATCATTGCCTCTGTCAAAACGAGCCGTCTGAAAATTCAAGATAGATGAAATCAAAACCACGCCATTGATATACATATTGTACTTATCCTGCAAATATCCCGAAAGACCCGCCGCGCGAGTCGTTCCGTAGCTTTCGCCAGCTAAAAACTTGGGCGAACCCCAACGAACGTATTTCGTTGCATGCAATCGGATAAATTCTCCTACGGACTCAATATCTTCAGTATAACCTAAAAATTGACGCTCATTCTCACCCGTTACTGCTCGGCTATAACCCGTATTCACAGGATCAATGAAGCATAAATCCGTTTTATCCAACCAACTGTATTCATTATTTTGATAAGAATAAGGCGGCGTCAATGCCTCGCCTTTATCCGTCATGGGTATTATTTTAGGACCGATGAGACCCATTTGTAACCACAGAGAAGCCGAACCGGGTCCTCCATTGAAAGTGTAAGTAATCGGTCGTTTGGTCAAATCCCCTGTGCCATCCTTGCTGTAATAAACAAAAAAGATATTGGCTTTGGCTTTCCCACTCTCGTCTTTGAGCGTCATATAACCCGTTCGAGTCGTATAATTGATGGTTTGCCCATTGATAGTCACTTGCCCTTTGGTTTCGACGGGCGGCGGAACGGAGATGGGCGTTGGCGGCTTTTCTTCCGGTTTTTTATCAGTATTGGCATTAGGGTTTTGAGCGAAAAGGGAGGTACAAGACAGTAAAACAAGCAGTAA
>JANLRG010000043.1:0-1201 GCA_031361545.1 Bacteroidota bacterium | reverse complement strand
TATCCAAGCACCGTGTTCATGGGTGCGTTTTTGTATCGAAAAGCCATCAGCCGTTTGTTGCGTCAATCGGAAGTCACGCCATACAGCCCAATCTTTTATCAAATCTTGACCTTTTTTATCATAATCTTCAACATTTGGAATGCGTTTTCCTAAGTATTGGTCTTCATACACATTTTTGCTATTAAAAATTAAAACACGTCTGCCGATAACCGGTTGAATGGGTTCAGACCAAATACCCGTCTCTCCTCTTTGGGAAGACTCAGGTAAGCATTCACCGCCAAACCGCACGTGCCGATTGAGCACTTGCTCACGCATCGGTACACCAAATTCCCAACCGAGTCCTTTGATAAAATCCTTTTCACCCTCACCATCATATATCAAAGTTTGGACAATTCGGATATTTTCAACTCCAGCATAAAAATAAAGACGGACGATGAAAGGAAATTGCGCTTTGCGACTTGTCAGTTGAGCATTGTTTTCAAAAATGCCTTCTATGCGGATGACGGTTTTAATATCACCTTTTTGCTCTATTTCAACTTTTTTAATCGTGCTTTTGAGCGTTTCTTTTTTAATATTATCTAAAAAGTCACCATCTGGTGCGTTTTGCCAAAGGCAAGTAATATGCCCTCCTACCCCAATAACTTGGTCATTAATTTTGAGTGAATCGATGAGGATATTCCCTATTTTAGGAATTTTACAAGCCGTTTTACCATTTTTAATAAAAATACTGAGGGGGGTATCCTGAATTTTGAGCGTTTCAGGTGTTATATTTCGAGCTTCCCCTACGCTCAATTCAAACGTCTCCCCTGCTTGCGGTGTCGTCGTCGTCGCTAAACCCAGCCATTTCAAAGAACCATCGTCCCAGGAAGCATTTGTCCACGTTTGGAGAGGTAGGATGTCTTTGTTTTTATTTCTTAAAACAAAAGTAGTGTTGGATTTTACCTTATTTCGCTCAAAGGGCAAACCCCAGCTCACACCAACCTTTTCACCTTTAGAGGCTATAGAAGAAGGATTATCATTTAGCCAGTGCAATTTTATGGGCTGTATTTGAGCAAAAAGAGTAGTATTTTTTATAGAAAGAATACAAAAAATGAAAAGAATGGTATTTTTCATAATAGCCGTTAAAATGCCTTGTACAAAATGTGATTTGCCGTCGTTTTTAAAAAAGTGATTTTCTAATACCGATAAAAATAAAAATAAA
>JANLRG010000012.1:0-1656 GCA_031361545.1 Bacteroidota bacterium | reverse complement strand
ATTATTTTTTTTGAAAAAAAAATATTTCACTATTTCAACTAAAAACAAATAAAGGATAACTAAGCCGACAATGGCTAATAAAATATGCTGCTCCAATGGCTCAAAACCGATGACCGAAGCGAACGGCATATAAGGCAACAGCCATCCAATAGTCAAACAGAAGAGCATACTCACCACGAGCGTCCGACTCGGTTTGCTTTTGAAAAAAGGCGTTTGCTGTGTGCGGATAACGAAAATGACCAGTATTTGAGTCGCTAAAGATTCCATAAACCAGCCTGTTCGGAATTGCGCTTCGTCCACATGAAATACCTTAAAAAGCAAGACGAATGTGAGCATATCGAAAACTGAACTCGTCAAGCCAAACACCAGCATATAGCGGCGTATCATTTTCATATCCCACCGTTGCGGGCGTTTTAGGAGGTCTTTATCAACATTATCGTAGGGAATGGTGATTTGAGAGGTGTCGTATAAAAAGTTATTAATTAGTATTTGAATCGGTAACATCGGTAAAAAAGGCAGTAGAAAAGTAGCAGCAGCTACTGAAAACATATTGCCAAAATTGCTGCTGAGGCACATCAAAATATACTTCAAGGTATTGCTAAAAGTGCGTCGCCCTTCTAAAATACCATCACGCAAAACGCTTAGGCTTTTACGCGTCAAGATAAAGTCAGCAGCATCTTTCGCCACATCGGTCGCCGTACTCACAGAAATGCCAATGTCAGCAGCCTTAAGCGAAGGCGCATCGTTGATGCCGTCGCCCATGTACCCGACCGCATGGTGAAAGGTTTTCAAAGCATGGATGACTCGGTTCTTTTGTTCAGGAGAAAAACGAGCGAAGATTGTTGTTTTCAAAGCACGAATACTGAGGGCATCGTCCGTCAAGCCTTGCAATTCATGCCCAAACATGGTGCCTTTGACACTCAAACCAATATCTCGGCAGATTTTTTGAGTAACTAAATGGTTGTCACCTGTGATGATTTTGATTTCTACGCCAATCGTTTTTAATGACTTTACAACCTCGTGCGCATCTTGCTTGGGCGGGTCGAGGAAGGCAACGAACCCCCTCAGTATCAAGTCCGTTTCTTCTTCTTTTTTATAGATTTTTTTATCAATATCCATCTTCCGCGTGGCAATGGCTAATACTCGAAACCCATCTTGGCTTAAATCATCATAGAGTTTTTGAATTTTATCAAAATCCACACTCTCCATTTTGCACACCTTAAATATCTCCTCAGGTGCACCTTTGCAAATCAACAAGATAGAATTATCGGCTTGTTTTACAATAACAGACAGGCGTTTTCTATTAAAATCAAAAGGGATTTCATCAATTTTTTGATAATTTGAAACATCAAACGCTTTATAATTTAAAATAGCATCGTCCAACGGGTTTTGTATGCCGCTTTGAAAATGGCTATTCAAAAAAGAGAGACCAAACATATCTTCAGAATCTACCCCCTCAGTATCAATGCACTTTACGAGGTGAATTTTATCCTCCGTCAAAGTGCCTGTTTTATCGGTGCATAAAACCTCCATGCTGCCGAAATTAGGGATTGCCGATAGCTTTTTAACAATCACCCCTTTTTTCGACATTTTCAAACTGCCCTTCGCCATCGTTACCGACATAATCATGGGTAACATTTCAGGTGTCAAACCAAC
>JANLRG010000917.1:0-1529 GCA_031361545.1 Bacteroidota bacterium | reverse complement strand
CCAAAACTTACCCGCTAAAACGATTTCGGCATTGTCGTTTTGTTCCCATACAAATTTGTAGTTTTTGTCAACGCCTTTGTCCGTAATTAAAGAAAAATTACCTGCCGAAGCCATATCAATGGCAGCTTTTGCGGCATCAGCGGCTAATTGCCAACGGTTGTTGTCCACGTTGCCGTAACAAATCATTTTGTTATCCGCAGGGTTTGCCATGCTCAAAACAGGCTGTGCAGCATTGTATAGCGGGCTTGCAGCATACAATAACGTGCGTGATTTCAACATTTGCGCTGCCGTTTTTGTCACCCGACCTCTAAAATTAGAAGGATAAGTGGCTGGCAACAAATTGACAGCTTCATCACAATTTTTGACAACATAATTGACCACTTCTTCAAAGGAATTTCTTGGAATTTTAAATTCTTCGCCCAATTGAAGACGTTTGTCCAAAATTGGCACACCGCCGTAGCGTTTGAGCATCTCAAAATAGTTGTGTGCCACCATGAATTTCATTTCACCAATGACTTGATTTCTATATCCCTCATCTAAATTTGGCACGTCTTTGAGGCGTTCCAAAATAATATAAGCATAGCGAAGGGCTATCCAACGGGTCGAAAAACGGTTGTCTTCCTGACCTGTTCCTATATTGTCAATCGTTCCAGCATTCCATTGTTGGGTATGAACGAAAGTGGCATCGGCTTCCGCTTCATCGGTTGCCGAAGCATTGATGGTAAAATTACGAGAAGGTGTCAAGCCTTCCGTTGTCAATATGGTGTGCATACCAATACGGTAAGTACCTGCGATGAAAGTCTCTAATTGCACTTTAGATGAAAAAATGACGGCTTCATCTAAGTCCACACCAGGCGCTTTATCCAAAAAACCCTCGATGTCCTTTTTGCAAGAAATGGTCATAAAACAACATAAAATGCCGCAGATGAGCGCACGAGTATTCTTTTTCATATTATCTTCTTGTTTTTATTTATTTTAAAACAATAAGGCATTTCTGAAAAAATGCCTCATTGTGTTTTTATTCTTAAAAATACTGAGGGGGTCTCCTTTTTAAGTTTTAGAACTTAATATTCAAGCCAAAATTGAAGGTTCTCGTTAAAGGATAAGGTTCTTCATTCGTTATACCAGGAGGGCTTTCAGGGTCTAAGCCTGGAAAGACAGAACTCCATGTATAAATATTATTGCCGCTGATGTATGCTCGAATAGAGCTAAGACCGATTTTACGCAATGCATCTTTGCTGAATGTATAGCCAACTTCTAAGTTTTTGAAACGGACGTAACTGGCATCGCGTACCCAAAAAGTAGAGGATTGATAGTTGTTTTTATTCGTTACATCGCCTTCTGAAAGGAGTGGAAACCAAATCGGCAATCCTTGTTCATAACGCTCTTTTGACCATGAGTTGACTAAATAATCTACTGCGCCAGAGCTTTCAAACCAACCGCGATTGTGCCGTCTGTTGTATGCCAAAGACACATTTGTGGCACCTTGAAACAAAACAGAGAAGTCAAAGCCCTTGAAACTGGCACCA
>JANLRG010000909.1:0-1193 GCA_031361545.1 Bacteroidota bacterium | reverse complement strand
TTTCAAAAATAGAAAATACAACTGGCTTGAAATCTTTTAAAGCATTTGCTTTTATGCGGAACCCTCTAACTGGGCATTTAACAACCATTATGAATGAATTCCAATACCACGTCCTACCCAAATGCAGCCAAAACTGTCAATAAATAGATGCAAATACTGAGGGGGGTCATATATTTTATTACGTCGTTTTAGTAAATTTTCAGACCTTTACTATCGGACTAAAACGAAGAATGAATATGAAAAAACCCTTGACTCTTTTAGCATTGTGCAGTATGATAGCATTTTCTTTAAAGGCTCAAACGCCGAATATCACGAGCGTGATACCTGTGGCTACGAGTATCGGGCGGTATGAAAAATTCGAGATAAAAGTAGTTTTGAACGGTACAATTGCCAATCCTTACGATTATGACGAGCTGGTACTGAGGGGGGTGTTCACCGCACCGAGCGGGCGAAAAGATACGATTGAAGGCTTTTATATGCAGAATTTCGACCTCAATACAACAACCGGTTCATTGACAACAACAACCAACAGCTATCTCATCCGGTTCTCTCCCAATGAAATCGGCACGTGGAATTATAGCTTAACACTCACAACTTCTACAGGTACAAGTGCCGCTTCAACGGGTACTTTTCAAGCAATAAATGCCAATGCAAAGGGATTTATCCGAAAAAATACGACTAACTATTTGAGTTTTGACAACGGCGAGCAGTATATTCCGATTGGGCAAAATTTGGCTTGGCAAAATAAAAATCCGTATTTGGATTATAAAAAATGGCTTGAACGCATGGGCGCAGCGAAGGCAAATTTTATGCGCTTGTGGTTATGCCATTGGGGTGTCGGCTTGGAGTGGAAATCGGGGACAGGCGGTGGCTTCGATGGCTTGAAAAAATATAAACAGAATAACGCTTGGTACATAGATTATATCGTCGAAAAATGCAAGGAACAAGGCATTTATATGATGTTTTGCATCAATCATCATGGACAAGTTTCTACCACAACCAACTCTAATTGGGCTGAAAATCCTTATAATACAGCCAATGGTGGTCCTTGTTCGCAAACCGTCAATTTCTTCGATAATGCGGCGGCGAAGGCTTTGCATAAAAACCGCTTGCGCTATATTATTGCGCGTTGGGGATATTCCACTCAAATCATGTCTTGGGAATTATTCAATGAAGTGAGTTATACCGACAAT
>JANLRG010000892.1:0-1607 GCA_031361545.1 Bacteroidota bacterium | reverse complement strand
GTAAAATATGTATGTGGGCGATTAGAAAGTCGTTATCGTTATTCAAAGGATATTGTTTATAACAACTACCCCTTTCCCGAAAATGCAAGCGAAGCCCAAAAGCAAAAAGTAGAAACAGCCGCCCAAGCGGTTTTGGATATTCGTAAAAAATACACCGATAAAGGGAAAAGTTTAGCGAATTTATACGACCCCCTCAGTATGCCACCCGATTTGAAGGCAGCGCATGATGCCTTAGACAAAGCAGTAGATGATTGCTACGGTAAAACTAAATTTACGAGCGATGCGAAAAGGGTGGCGTATTTGTTTGAGTTGTATGATGAATTGGTGAGGCATAAAAAGAGTAAAAACAGTGTTAAAATTCAAAAATAGCCTTAAATTTGTTAATGTTACTTTTAAATGACATAAAAATGATTTTTTATTACCTGATTACAATTATTGGACTTATATTTGTAAATAATTCACTTATAAATGACATATTGCATACAAAAACATCCCTCATTAAGCGGTAAAAGTGCCAGTATATATTGTTTGTATTGCGAAGAAGACAAGAAAAATTTATTAGAACAGTTTGTCAACGAAAACTATAAAAATTTCCCCTATGAAGTAAAAGATATACTCAAACGTTTAAAATCTATTGGTCACAAAACAGGTGCAAGGGAAAGTTTCTTCAAAACAATGAAGGAAAATTAGGTGATGGTGTGTGCGCACTTTACGATAATCCCGATAAAAATCTAAGGTTATTTTGTATCCGAAATGGCACCGTAAACGTCATAATAGGAAGTGGTGGAGAAAAGCCAAAAAATATAAAGGCTTTTCAAGAAAGCCCTAAGCTCACCGACGAAAAACTACTTTTTAAGGGCTGTATCAAAGCTATTTTTAGAAAGAATAAAAGCAAAAGAAATACGTTACAACGGAAATGATTTAGTAGGTAATTTGACCTTTGAAGATACCGACCTCGAATACTAAAATATGAATTGAATTTATTGCAAATACAATCAAGAAAATTAACTCACTTATGGCAACTTCCAACCACAACATCAGCTTGCTCGACCAACTGTTAGAGCAAATTACACCTACCGAACAGCACCGTACTGATAATCGTATGCTATTAGCTGCCCGAATCGCCGATGCCATGCAAGAAAAAAATATTTCTCAAATACAATTAGCGGAATTGATGGATAAAAATCATTCAGTTATCAGTAAATGGTTAAGTGGTACGCATAATTTCACAAGTGATACTCTATCAGATATAGAAAGTGCTTTGGGTATCACATTGTTTCATTGTTTTGAATCACAACCGATTATAAAAAGCTATTTTATAGTAGTTCATCAAAAAGTACAAGTGGAAAGTATAAAGCCTGAGCATCTAAGCGATTCATTTAATGAAGTATTTAGTAATGCCAACTTCTCTATTCCTTCACCTAAAAGACAAAAGGTTTGTAATTGAATAAAGTTTTATAAATAAAGATGAGCAAGAATAAAAAAGAAGTAACAAATATACTGAATGAAGCTATTATTGAGCCTTCCTATAATATCCGAAAAATAGATTTGCTCAATTTTAACCTTATACCTCGCAACCTTGATACACCCCAAGAGTTTCATTTTGA
>JANLRG010000864.1:0-1779 GCA_031361545.1 Bacteroidota bacterium | reverse complement strand
AAACTCTTGACTCCTGTGGGTTTAGTTGGTAATATTGGTGGTTTGGAGGGTATTGTATCGATTTTTTGAGTAGTAGTTTTTGCTGGCTTGTAGGGATGTTTTTTGAAGGTTGTAGCATTTTCGGTTTTCTCTTTTCATGCATTAAGGGAGTGATAATTATTGTTATCGGTATTTAGTTGCTACACCTATTATATGACATTATAAGTAGCTTTCTCGGGTTTGCTTGATGTTTGTGGTATTGAAATAAACTCATTTCTTATTTTTAACCTTTTCCACATACGCACTATAAATTTTATAATGCCGCTTAAATTGTTTACGAATTGCAGGTTCATTCATCGTCTTACCCGCACGATAAACATAAGCAAGCGTATTGCCTCGATATTCTTTGGAAATATCTTTGCCGTTTCGTTGGATTATTCTTTGAGGTTTATAGCGTTGTTCGGTTTCGTCTAATTCGTAAACCGTTTTTGTGCTTGTCCATTTTCTTGACCTCGCGCCTAAATGCGTATAAATCCGTTTTAGTTTTCTTTCAAAAAGTATAAAATCAGCTTCCTCTCGACCTTGTTTGAGCATACTCTTTTTGGCAAAATTCACTTTGGCATAGGAAAAAATAAGAGAATTAATATGTGTGGCGTACTCAATTGGGAACGTTTTTTTGCGTTTTATACTGAGGGGGTGCTTAAAACACAATAGCACAATTCGGTAGCAAACCTTTAAGCTGTTCTTTGATTGGCGTTTGAATGTTTTTTAAAATGAATACCCTTGCCAAGTGGTTTAGACGATTATTAAAAATAATCAAAAAACTCAAATTTTACTTCACAGTTCGGTAATAATTCAATCACTTTGTCTTTTTCGTTGCTTGTTAAGTGATTCATAATTAAATCTAAGTATGTTAACTTGGTCAATTGTCCAATTTCAGTAGGTAAACTTGTTAATTTATTATTCGATAAAACCAATGATGTTAAATTAATCAATTGCCCAATTTCAGTAGGCAAACTTGTCAATATATTTTCATATAAACTCAATCTCTGCAACTTAGTCAACTGTCCAATTTCGGCAGATATACTTGTTAGTATAGGTTGGCTTCTTAGACCTTCATGGCTTAAATCTAAACTTTTGATATTTCTATCAATTTCAAAAATAATTTCTTTTGCTTCTTCATCTTTACATCTCAAAGTAATTTTTTGGTGTTTCAAATAATTCGTAAATTGTTCAATTCCAATAGGCAAATTTAGTAATTTATTGCCCCATAGCTCTAAATCTGTTAAATTAGTCAACTGTCCAATTTCAGCAGGTAAACTTGTTAATTGATTATTCCATAAGCTCAATTTTGTCAAATTTATCAGTTGCCCTATTTCAGCAGGTAAACTTGTTAATTGATTGCCACCTAAATCCAAATTTGTTAAGTTTATCAATTGTCCAATTTCAACAGGCAGGCTTGTCAATTGATTGCCACCACTTAAATTCAATGTTTTTAAGTTTATCAATTGTCCAATTTCAACAGGTAAACTTGTGAGTTTATTTTCGCTTAAATCTAATGTTGTCAAGTTAATCATTTGCCCTATTTCAGCAGGCAAACTTGTTAATTCATTGTCATTTAATATTAATGACTCCAAATTAACTAATTTCCCAATTTCATTAGGCAAACTCATTAGGTTTTTATTGCTTAAATACAATTTTCTTAAATTAATCAATCCTCCAATTTCAACAGGTAAACTCGTTAGGTAAGTACCATTTAAATCCAAATGCACTAAATTAGTTAGAGCCTGCTGAAAAAGT
>JANLRG010000854.1:0-39142 GCA_031361545.1 Bacteroidota bacterium | reverse complement strand
TAGTCGATTAAATTTAGTTGAATTTTATTTTTAAATCCTAAAAAAATAATTTCCATTTTTAATTCTGAAGCTGCAATTCTCAATTGCTTTTTACTTTTCTCTTAAAAGGCGAAATGAAGCTTGAAGAGAAAGAAGATAATTTCGATGTTTATTATTTCCGCTGAACATCTCGCCCAGCGTGCAATTTTCCATTCTCAATTTATTTCCTCTTTTCTCATTTTCCAATCTGACTCTCACTCTGAATCTTACTTAAGTCAACCAAAACAGAGTCGTAAATTTCTTGTAAAATTTCAGGATTTGATGTGTAAAATTTCAAACTCCGTAGAAACTCTTCCCTTTTAATTTGATGTTTCTGTAAAACGTAAACCATGTATTCTTTGTTATTATAAATGAATGAATCAACTAATGCACTATTAGCCGAAGCCGCCTGTGATAACTGTACATCAATTAAAATTTCTTTCATTTTCCTAAAAGGAATAACATCAGCGGGGATTTCTGTTTTTTTTTTGCTGCAAGAAAAGAATACAAATAAAAGCGAGAAGAGAAGTAATTTTTTCATAAGTGAAACACGAAATTAATTTCTTTTAAAAGTAAGTCTATGTCCTAATTGTGAATCATCGATCAATCCATTGTTATAAACTAAATGTCCATTGACAAAAGTTTTTGTAATTGATGATTGAAACGTGTATCCTTCGAATGGACTCCACTTGCATTTTGATAGAATGATTTCTTTTTGTACTGTTGTTTTTTTAGTTAGGTCAATCAATGCTATATCTCCAAAATATCCTTCACGGATAAAGCCGCGGTCTTTTACTTGAAAACATTCTGCTACTGAATGAGATGTTTTTCTAACAATATCTTCAAGAGAAATTTTCCCTGACTGAAATAATTCCATCAATGCAAGAAAAACAAACTGTACCAAAGGGCCGCCAGAAGGAGTTTTGAAATAACTTTCTGACTTTTCTTCCCATGTATGTGGAGCATGATCTGTTGCAATGACATCAATTCTATTGTCAATGACTGCTTTTAGTATCGCTTCTTGATCTCTTTTAGTTTTAATTGCAGGATTCCATTTTATTCTTGATCCTAATTTTTCATAATCGCTATCATTGAAATACAAATGATGAATGCATGCTTCCGCTGTAATTTTTTTTTGCAAAAGAGGAATTGTGTTGTCGAATAATTCTAACTCTTTGGCCGTGCTGATGTGCAAAATATGTAAACGAGTACCGTGCTTTTTGGCAAGTCTAATAGCAAAAGAAGATGATAAATAGCACGCTTCTTCACTTCGGATGAATGGATGCATTTTCATTGGAACATTTTCTCCATACTCTTTCAAAGCATTAGCTATATTTTTCTTAATGGTATTTTCGTCTTCGCAATGTGTTGCAATAAGTAATTCGCTTCTTGAAAATAATTTCTCCAAAACTTCAATACGGTCAACTAACATGTTGCCAGTTGATGATCCCATAAAAACTTTTATTCCGCATACGTTGTCCTTATCGGTTTGTAAAATTTCTTCTAAATTGTCATGCGAAACTCCCATGTAAAAGGAATAGTTAGCGACAGATTTTTTAGCGGCTAAATCGTATTTGTCCTGAAGCAATTTTTGAGTAAGTGTATTAGGTATTGTATTGGGCATTTCCATAAAGGAAGTTACTCCTCCTGCGACAGCAGCACGTGATTCAGAAAATAAATCAGCTTTGTGTGTTAACCCAGGTTCTCTAAAATGTACTTGATCGTCTATCATTCCAGGCAATAAAAAACTGCCATTTGCCTCAATGACTTCCGCAGAGGAATCGGAAATGTTGTTATCTATTTTTTCGATTCTCTGATTTTTCAAAAGTAAGTCGGAAGAATATATTTTTCCTTCATTTACAATTAGTGCGTTTTTTATCAGATATGATTTCACTTTTTATCAGCTTTCGGATATTTTCTAAATAAACTTTTCCATTTCATTAATAATACGCCTAAGATTGCTTCTTTGAAAATGCCTTTACTCATTTTACTCACTCCTTCTGTTCTGTCAGTAAATACAATTGGAACTTCACTCAATTTAAATCCACATTTTAATGCTGTAAACTTCATTTCAATTTGAAAGGCATACCCAATAAATTTGATTTTATCTAAAGGAATTGTTTCTAGTACAATTCGTTTATAGCAAACAAATCCAGCTGTGGTATCTTTTACACGCATGCCTGTGACTACGCGAACATACACAGAGGCGTAGTACGACATAATGACTCTACCTAATGGCCAGTTCACAACGTTTGCTCCTTTAATGTATCTGGAACCGACAGATAAATCTGAGCCTTCAATGGCACACGCTTTATAAAGTCTAATGAGATCATCTGGGTTGTGAGAAAAATCGCAGTCTATTTCAAAAATATAATCGTATTTATTTTTAATACTCCAATTGAAACCGTGAATGTATGCAGTACCAAGACCCAATTTACCCGTGCGTTCTTCGATAAATAATTTTCCTTTGAATTCATTTAGCAGCGATTTTACGATTGCAGCTGTTCCATCAGGTGAGCCGTCATCAATAATCAATACATGGAATTCTTTGTCCAGAGAAAAAACTTTCTGGATCATTTTTTCTACGTTTTCTTTTTCGTTGTACGTAGGGATTATGACAATAGAGTCGCTCACAAAAATTTAATATGGGCGAAGATAATCAAAGAAATGCAAATGATAGGTTATTTTTAAGCTGTTTTTAAGTCTATAAATCGTAATAATTTGGATTGTGTTCGATAGAGGAATGTTCAATTTGAAACGAGTAAACAGTAAATAATACAATCAAATATTTATCTTTGCCCAATGAAATTATTTATAAAAAATATTGATGGTTCTGTCAATGAAGTTCTCCTCGAATCCATCTTTAGTCAATTCGGAGAAATAGAAGAAACTAAAATTGTGTATGATAAAATAACTTGGGAATCTCGAGGTTTTGGGTTTGTATCATTTAAGAAAAAAGATGATGCAGAAAAAGCGATTGCTGAACTGGACGGCAAAGAATTAGTTGGGAAAAAACTTTCTGTAACGGTAGCTGTTGAGAAGCGAATTTTTTAAGGCCTGAATGCTACTCTCTCGACGATGTTTATGGTTGATGATTTTATCATTTCAGTCCTTAGCATTGAAAGCTCAACTGAAAGAAGAAATCAACAATAGCCTTCACACCAAACCTAAATATTTTCTTTCTCTCTCAAGTTTCAATACGTTCATCGATGGAAATTTTGCAAGTATTGATGGAGTGAAAACAGGTTTGACTTTCAATAAACAAATTCGGTTTAGTACTGGAATTTTTCAACTAGCCAACAATGGCGTTGTTACACCCATTAATATTGATGAAGGTTCGTTGCATTATACGACTAATGGTCAACTCGAACTTTGGTTTGTCAATCTTTCTGGCGAATATATTTTTTATAATGATTTTCCTTGGCAATTTTCAGCATTGCCTCTCGATTTAGCAATTGGTGCAGCCCATTATGAATATATTAGTCGTTCACAGAATCGAAGGGTGAAAGGCCCTGCTGAATTTGTAATTCTTTATCAGCCTGGAGTCACTGCTCAATTCAATGTTTTAAAATGGTTCGGTTTCGGTCTGTCAACCGGATATCGATTTACGATTTTGAGATCTAGAGAGCAGTCGAGAAATCTTGATGGAGTCAACTTCTCCCTCGATTTTCGTCTTTCCTTGGATGAGTTGTACTATGAATTAACTTCCTCCAAATAAAATTTTAAAAGTGAACTCCATTCCGTTCTAAGTCTTATTTTTGTAACCCATGATAAATCCACTCCTTGACCCAGATAGCACCAATTTAAATCCTGCTGAAAAGGAATTGGATAAAGTTTTACGCCCTCAGGGATTCGAAGATTTCGCTGGGCAACAAGCTATCCTTGACAATCTTCGTGTTTTTGTTGCGGCCGCCAAACAAAGAGACGAAGCACTTGATCATGTTTTATTACATGGCCCGCCGGGATTAGGGAAAACGACGTTAGCGTATATTTTAGCCAATGAACTTGGAGTAAATATTAAAACTACTTCAGGTCCTGTTCTGGATAAACCTGGTGATTTAGCTGGGCTGCTCACAAATTTAGAAACCAACGATGTCCTTTTTATCGACGAGATTCATCGTTTAAGTCCTATCGTTGAAGAATATTTGTATTCTGCAATGGAAGATTACAAAATCGATATCATGATTGAGTCTGGTCCAAATGCTCGATCAGTTCAAATAAAAATAAATCCTTTTACTTTGATTGGCGCAACGACAAGATCTGGTTTGTTGACAGCTCCTTTGAGAGCACGTTTTGGAATCACTTCCCGATTGGAATATTATGATGCTAAATTATTGCAAAAGATTATTCACCGTTCTTCAAAATTATTGCGCACTGAAATAAGAGAAGATGCATCTTTCGAAATTGCTCGTAGAAGTAGAGGGACACCTAGAATTGCCAATGCACTCTTGCGTCGCGTTCGTGATTTTGCCCAAATACAAAATAATGGATTAATCAATCTTGAAATTTCTTACACCGCTCTTACAGCCTTAAATGTAGATGAGCACGGATTAGATGAAATGGATAATCGAATTTTGTCTGTGATTATTGAAAAATTTAAAGGTGGGCCTGTTGGATTAAGTACGATAGCAACAGCTGTTGGAGAAGAGGCTGGAACAATTGAAGAGGTTTACGAACCCTTTCTTATTAAAGAAGGTTATTTGAAAAGAACACCTAGAGGAAGAGAAGCAACTGAACTAGCTTTTAAACATTTAAATAAACCATTTACTCCGACACAAACTGGAATGTTCTAAGAAGTTGTCAAAATTATAAGATCAAACTGAATCGGCAGTCCAAATTGTTTTTTGAGTGTTGAGTTTGTATTTCAAATTCGTGATTAGCGTTAAAGAGAAAGGCTAAGAATTTTTTTTTGCAGATTTCATTCTCCCACTTTCTAGTAACGCTTTTTGTAGAAGATATTCTATTTGTCCATTGATACTACGAAAATCATCAGCAGCCCATTTTTCAAGTTGCTTGATGACTTCCGGATTAATTCTTAATACAAAGGCTTTTTTTTCTGACATGCTCAGCGAATCAATTATATAACGTTCCTGTATTAATAACAGGACTAACATTTTTATCACCACATAAAACAACGAGTAAGTTGCTTACCATTGCGGCTTTTCTTTCTTCGTCCAAATTCACTATTCGTTTTTCTGACAGTCTGACAAGAGCCATTTCTACAATACTTACTGCACCTTCTACGATTTGTTTTCGAGCTGCAATCAATGCTGTAGCTTGTTGACGTTGCAACATTGCACTTGCGATTTCTTGTGCATAAGCTAAATGACTAATTCTCGCTTCCAAAACATTTATTCCTGCTTTACTTAATCTTTCATTCAATTCACGAATTAATAATTCATGAACCTTCTCCGCAGAACCTCTCAAAGTGATGTCTGCTTCACCATCTTCAAAATTATCATAAGCAAAACTTGTCGCTAAATGACGAACAGCTGCCTCACTTTGAATGTTGACATACATGGTATAGTCGTTCACTTCAAATACAGCTTTAGATGTTTCACTAACTTCCCAAACAATAACTGCCGCAATCTCTATTGGATTGCCGAGTTTATCATTGACTTTTAAGGTTTGTCCATTTAAGTTTCTTGCTCGAAGTGATATGCTTTTTTTTTGAATGAATGGGTTGGCCCAAAAGAATCCATTTTCTTTTATCGAGCCGACATATTTTCCAAAGAAAATCATAACTCGTGCTTCATTCGGATTAATAATCATAAATCCGGGAATGATGGTCATTGTAATTAATGCACTAATGATAATTCCTAGCGGTACTTCCTGTGCAATGAAAAAAATCATGGCTCCGAATGAAATAATCATGAGAAGGAACATGGTAAATCCTGAATTAGTTTTAAAAGTTTTTTCTTGTAACATGGCGTTGATATTAAAATGATATCACAAAGGTATCACCGAAATTTTTTAAAAGACAAGTGTTTTTGAAAATAAATGTTCGTAAATCTGAATTATATCAAAATCTGAATAAATTTGTGCAATGGATATGATTCAACACCATCGAACGTTAATAGTAAAAGAGGAAGCGATCCGACTTGGTTTTGATTTTTGTGGTATTAGTAAAGCTGAATTTTTAGAGGAAGATGCTCCTCGCTTAGAAAAATGGTTGCTTCAAAGCATGCACGGGAAAATGGCCTATATGGCAAACCATTTTGACAAACGTTTAGATCCTCGATTGTTGGTTCCCGGTGCAAAGAGTGTAATTTCTCTTCTGATAAATTATTTTCCCAAACATCTTCAAAACTCCACTGCACCAAAAATAAGTAAGTACGCTTATGGTGCCGATTATCATACTATCATCAAAGAAAAATTAAAAGAACTTGTTGCTACACTAGAAGAAAAAATCGGACAAATTGAAGGACGAATATTTATTGATTCTGCTCCTGTATTAGACAGAGCTTGGGCACGCAAAAGTGGCTTAGGATGGATTGGTAAAAATGGCAATTTGATAAATAAAGGAAACGGTTCCTTTTATTTTATTGCCGAAATAATTTCGGATTTAGAATTAGAAGTTGATGGACCCGTAGAAGATTTTTGTGGAACATGTACCAGGTGTATTGATGCTTGTCCGACAGAGGCCATCATTAAACCGAGTGTTGTGGATGGAAGCAAATGCATTTCTTATTTTACTATTGAGTTGAAAGATGAAATTCCCGTCACTATGAAAGGGACTTTTGAAGATTGGGTTTTTGGTTGTGATATTTGTCAGGATGTTTGTCCATGGAATAGATTTTCAAAACCACTCCAAGAAAAAAGACTTGCGGCCAATACTGAATTACTGGACATGGATAAAAGACAATGGAATGAAATCACCGAAGAAGTCTTTAAAAAAGTCTTTGGTAAATCTGCTGTTCAACGAACAGGATTTGATGGACTAAAAAGAAATCTAAATTTTCTTAGGAGTGAATCTTTCTGAATGCGTCGATAATTACATCGCTATAAGTAGCGAATGTTGCAACACACCAAATTTTAAGTAAGCGGCGTTCATCACCTTTCAACAATCTTAATGCCTTGATTAACTCTTTGCGAAATAGGTTTCTATCGAAACTTACTTTCGTCAGAATTTGCTTTGTGTACTCAAACATTGGTATTCGTTTAGCTTTTGGGTAATCTAAATTATTGTATTTAAGACGGAAAGTCAAGTGTTTTATTGAATCTTTCATAGAAAGATTTTAAAAGTCTAATTATCAGAGAAATTCTTTTAAAATGGCAAAATGGGGGAAAACTGTGACGGAATGTTAACAACTGTTCCCTTTTTCAACTTATTAGAATTAGGATTCACTCCAACGAAAAGTAGATTGGTCTAGATCAGCCAAATCTATTGCCCTGTCGATAACAGTTGCTGCCAATTCTTCGAAATTAGTTGGTTTACTATAAAAAGAAGGAGAAGCCGGACAAATTATCGCTCCCGCTTCTGTAACCGTTTTCATATTGTTAATGTGAATCAGACTATACGGGGTGTCTCTTACTATCATGATTAGCTTCCGTCTTTCTTTGAGTATTACATCAGCTGCTCGTGAAATTAAATCGTTGCTTATACCAGAAGCTATTCGTGCCATTGTTCCCATACTGCATGGGCAAATAATCATGGTATTAAATTTTGCAGAGCCACTGGCAAATGGCGCAAAGAAATCGTCATGACGATGAATTTTAAAAGGGAGAGACTCATAGTTTTTATTTCCAAGTTCATACTCCCAAACATCCTTTGCGTTTCCTGAAAAAACTACTCCTACCATTTCAATTTGATCTTTTAACAAAATCAATTTGTCAAATAAAACTTTTGCATAGATTGATCCACTTGCTCCTGTAACTGCGACAATAATTTTGTGTTTCGTTTTCATTTCTATTCAACAAGGTTTACTCTAAAAATGTTCATACTACTTTTAATCAAGCAAAGAGTTTTTTTTATTTTCAATACGATTAAAGATAAGCAAACCAACGAATGCTCCAATAGCATTAGCGATGGCATCTCTGTAATCCCCTGTACGGCCTATAAAGATAGTGCTTTGTAAAACCTCCACGAGTATTCCATATAAAATAGCAATGGTCACTCCGAGAGATTTTGATCTTAATTGTAATGATGAGTACTTTGTTTGCCTAAGAAAACCTTTGATTAGCAAAAAAGCTTGAGTCCCAAAAAGGATCAAATGGACAATTTTATCTGGTCTTAGCCATTCAAGAAATGTCAATTTGGGAAAATTACTACCTGGAATACCACATAGTATGAGAATTACAACCGCCCAGGCAAAAGCCCATTTCATTGATTGCAAAAACATTGATTATGTGTTGGCCCCAACTAGTTTTTTGTAATCAACGGCAGACATCAATGAATCAGTTTCTGAAAGGTTGTTCATTTCCACTTTAATCATCCAGCCACTGTTGTAAGGATCTTTATTTACTGATTCAGGATTAGTTGTTAATCCTTTGTTGACTTCAATAATTTTACCTGATACCGGCATAAACAAATCGGAAACTGTTTTCACAGCTTCAACAGTTCCAAAGACAACTTCATGTTCAAGAGTGTCGCCTTCAGATTCTATTTCTACATACACAATGTCGCCTAATTCCCCTTGCGCAAAATCAGTAATTCCAATTGTTGCGATATTACCTTCTACAAGAACCCACTCGTGGTCTTTTGTGTATTTTAAATTTTCAGGAAAAGTCATTTTATTTCTTTTGACAAACTTAAATATTATTTTACAAATTTCAGCACAAGCTGAAATGGAATTTTGTTATTGAGCTAATGTAAATCGAATAGCTATTCCAACATTCGTATAAGATGTTGGATAACTTGTAGAGACAAATGGATTGTTGGAGTTGAAATCATAGAATGCGCGAACATTGAATCGTTCATTCACGGGATAATCGGCAGAAACTTTTACACTTAAAGTTTGCGTTCCGGCACTTGGCTGATTTGTTCCTTCAATTACTTTTCGAAGTATCGTAGTATTGTTTCGTAAATTGAAATCAACTTTTACATTTAAATCATTACTTAACTTTTTCTTGCCGTTTCCAACGCGGAATGGTAAGGTTACTTTCTTAAACTTATATCCAAAACCAATGGTGTATTCAATGCCTCTCACTTCCGTAATCTGAATATTTGAATAAGCAAGTGATATAGTTCTATCGCGTTTGATTTCAAATCTCGTTTGTAAACTATTTTTCCATGTCATATCAAATCCAATTAACGGAGCCAGCTGCTCGCTAATAGTGATTTGTTGAATGTCATACTTCGGAATAAAATTTTTCGAGGAATCCAATGCACTCGGAAATCCTCCCGACTCTCGATAAAGTAAATTTTGCGTGAATGAATTGATGCTAAATACAGAACGATAGCCGTGTGAAATGCTCAAGCTCTGTAAAAAGCTGCTGAAGAATTTCAACTTTGAAAGTCCATCATACGTCACTCTCCAATTTGGCAATGGAATGATGTCTTTGAAATTTTTTGTTAACGAACTGGAAGGTGTGCGGCCTGAATAAGCAGCGAGGAATGAATTGGTCAAAACTTCTTGTTGCGTCTTTCCATATCCATCTGAATAAGGAGAAGGTGTTGGCCCACCCTGATTAGGATTTTTACCATCGAGAATACCCGAAACCAAAGCTAAATTATTTACAAATTGTGTGAAGTTAGCATTGGAATAATCTTTAGCGTCTTTCACAAAATGGGTATTCCAAGTTAAATAAGAAACAGAGAAGGTTCCACTTTCTGTTGGACTTAACGTCTGGAAAATACCTTCTGTAGGAGTGTATTTGTAATACTCATTGTGATTAAGTGTGTAATTTCTTGTCCCCGTTAACTCAATCTTTAAACTCTTCAGTGGCTCAAGTGTCGCTCTTAAATTGAGATTCTGTACGGTTGAAGTTGTATAAAATGAATTGAGTGAAGTATCTTTTGTTAACCAATTGTACTGTATCGCTTCTGGTCGAATATCTTTTTGACTTCCTAAAATAAATCCAACTCCCGGTGCATTGTGATTTTGAGAGTAGTTCCAATCCTGCCCAAGAAAATCGGGCTTCCCTTGAAATCCTGGTAACAAGGTTCCGTTAGTAACAGTATA
Source organism: Bacteroidota bacterium (assembly GCA_031361545.1). GTDB lineage: Bacteria > Bacteroidota > Bacteroidia > AKYH767-A > 2013-40CM-41-45 > JADKIH01. The sequence goes on along the minus strand of JANLRG010000854.1, from coordinate 29,000 downwards.
ATTTACCGTTGCTGACTTCAACATCATTAGTGTTTTCACAAAGCCTCTTACTATAGGAGCAAAAGAGCTTGGTGTCTTTTGTGTTGAATCTGCCTTAGTCTTTAGTGTGTCTGATGGAAGTTTTATTTTTGGTTTAGGAGCAATCGGTTTAGGTGGGGCAGGACTAAGAATTTTTTTCAGATAAGGAATTTTACCATAAAGGGTGTTCATGGTTAAGGTTGCATTGTAAGTTAAACTTTGCGAATTTGAAATAGAATTCCCCCAAGGATCTTGTCCGTATTTATTATTTACACTATCAACAATTACTAAATTCCTTCCTGCCCACGAGTATTCCCCTCCGTAACGAACACTTCCCGCAATGAAATCGGTGATAGGAAGTTTGTTAAACGGAATGGTGTAAGTGGCTGTGGTAGCATGATGATAATCTTTCAATCGTCCTAAATTCTTAATGCTATGACGAATTGAATCCGTCTCGTCTTGAGTATCTATTCTTCCTATTGGTTCGTCTATAATTGCAAATGCAGTTGCATTGAAATCAAGTTTCAATGATTTAGTCAGGTCCCAATTTAAACCATAAGACCGAGTCATTGTAAATGTTTTTACGAAGGTAGCTGGTAATTCAAAGAGTAATCCGGAATTATTTCGTAGTTGTGTTTCAGAGTATGTTCTGTCAATGCTCGCTCGAAAATTTAGAGCAGTTGGCAACGGATTAATATTTACATCTTTAATTAACTTCAACCAATTGTTGGATAATACTTTTGATTTTGTTTTTTCAAATGGCGCAATTGGTTTTGCTGTACTGTTGTAATTATAACCAAGTGCTCCATTGTAAGTTTTTGCTAAACTATAAGCAGTGTTGAAATTCCGATTATAATTTTCAGTGTAGGCATAACTGACATTTAAATTTTCAACATCGTAAAGATGTGATTTCGCATTCGTTTTTGTTTTTGTCTTTCTAACATTCGTGAAATTGAAACTTTTCTTTTGTGTATATTCTGTAACAGTTCTATTGATGGAATCTTTTAATTCGGTAGTAGGAGCGGAGGAAATTGCCCGATTAAATAATACATCCGGATCTAATGGATTGTATTGTGGTTTGATAAATTCTTCGGAATAATAAAAATAAGCCGGAACTTTTATTCCGGAATTATCTGGAAGAAATTTACCTAACTCAATTGCAGTCGTAACATCATAAGATGTCTTATCATATTTGTTTCTTGCGTTTACCTTTTGCTCTATTGAACCCCATCCTGCGCTACTATGAAATCCAGTAACGCTCAATGTTCCTAAGTCAGCTAACTTGGCTGTCATCTTTGCTGTCGCTGCCCATCCGCCTTTCTCATCAAAATCTGATAATCGCAATTCATTGAACCAAACTTCACCACAAATTTTCGGTCCTGTTCCTGAGGGATCTTTCGGATTGCGGATACCAACCATGATAGAACGAACGTTACTTAAGTTGGGAGTTCCTTTGATAGTAATTACTCTATCACCGTCAGAAAACTTATACGGAGTCAGAAGCGTGATTGCAGAGTTATGCGTCATCTCTGCATTACGACTTAACTTCGCTTCTATCATTTTATCGAGCGAGATAATCATATTGTTGGCTTCCGGCCAAATCTGATTTGCGTCTGTTGTGCTTGGTGGAGTAATCACCAATGGAAGATCATATTCGTAATAATTGTCATTGAAATCACTTCCAATGCGAATGAAAGCATGCATATCTCCATTCGTCAATGCTGTTCCATTCGGATTGGATTCAGCATGAATAAACATCTTCAAAGTTTTGTAGGCTCTGAAATCAAATTGTGTGTTGCGATAAGCGCCTCGTGCATCTCCATCTTCAAGATCACAAACTTTTAATGAAAGCGATTGCTCGTTCAATGTTGCTAGTGCAGGAGCACTTAAATCTCTTTCCTTCTCAATTCCTGGTGGAATGACATAGGAAACTGGAACTCTTGCTCCATTTTCTTCAATACTCACTGATCCAATATCGAATGTTGTTGAACCGGGAACTTCCGGTGTTGGACTGAATTCACCTGGGTTCAAGAGTGAAAAATTGTAACGCCGCCATTCTCCTCGTAAAAATTCTAGTTTCGCAAAACGACAAATCACCGGCTTTTGGAAATTTTTCATATACATTCTGATGAACTCAACAGTGGTAAGTTCAGGCGAACCAACTGTTCTGTCTGGCGACTTTACCGGAATCTTAAATTGATACCATTTAATTTGTCCCGTTGTATTGTTAGCGTAATTTACATTAGAAGTAATTTCATCGGTGATGTAGTTTTGGCCAACAACCATATTGCCTGGCTTCAAAAGAACTTTGTATTGAAAATAATTCTCACCGGTATTCATGTTGTTGTCACGGTTGATGTCTTCCTGATCTGGCTGATTCGTAGCTTGAGAAACGGTGTTGCCGGTAGATTGTGAATTTCCTTCAATACCATTCCAACTTTTATATCTATCCAATGGCTTCACATCATTCACTGTATAATCGTCTGCTAAAAACCATTTGTAATCATCTGCCGAAGGGTCACCACTCGCTTGTTGATAGGCAACTGAACCATTGGTATATTTAATCGATAATCGATTTAAGTAAGCATTAAAATATCGTTGCTCATTAGCATTACTCAATCCATCTAAACCAACATCTTGTTGAGCACGACTGTTCGGATCATTATCGAATGCTGGTACGATGGACTGAATAGTTGGGTAGTATCCCCACTGCGATGAATCAACAGTATAATTATTTGTTCCTGATGCAGGCAATCCATTCTCAAAACTTTTGTGATTGTCTTTTAAAATGTCTTCTGAAAGAGAACCAATGTTGAAATAAAGTTCTCCACCTGTTCCATCGTTCGGAGAATTCGTTGCAAAAGGATCCATCATCCAAAATTGTATGAACTCAATATTGTTGGCTTCAAAATCTGTCGTCTCTATTTTTCTCATCAAGCCGCCCCAACGTGTCTCGGGAGCAACCAATGTTCCATCGGCATTCAAGCCTTGAGAAAATGGAGTTTGATCGATATCAAAATTGTACGGACCTCTTTCTGAAGGATAAAATCCAACGTTCATACAAGTTATCGTCTGCGGACCATAAGGCGATGATTTGTTTGGAAAAATTTCTGCTTGTGGAACTTCACGAACGAAGTTGTTACTCTGATCATCTGATGTGATGTTCGTTGGAGTGATTCCACTTTGTGTCCGTTGCAAGGAAGGATCGATGTAATACCAAGCGATTTTTGCTCTGTTCTTTCCTGAAGCTAATGAATCATTTGCAGGTGGAACTGACTCAGGAAACATTCCCGGCTCTGTCTGACCTTCGGGAATACTTGATGTGTACCAAAAGCCCGGCGTCTTCATATCCAATGGTGTTATAGCACCTTCGAAATCGTCAACATAAGATGTTCCTGTTGATCCAATGGCGCTGGAATGACCAGGAATAAGTTGAGCAACCTCTCCACTAAAATTTAATGTACTCACTTCTCTCGTGCTATAAAAAGGAAGCTTGTCTAAAAGTTTGGTGATAAATCTCGATTCACGGCGATAGCTTCCATCGACTCCCCACATTGTGTTGGAAACAGGTTCGTCGCCAATATTTACTTTTTGTGTCAATGGTCGTTCATACAAATGCATAAATGTTCCACCCACCATCAAGTCTTTATTGAAATTATATTCGAGCCGTGTCCCTAAAACAGTTTTTGTCTGAAGACTGAACAATGAATTACTTTCTAGTTTAATATCTAATGGCGTATTTGATTTTAAATAACTTTCATTTAAAATTTTTACTCTACCTAAAGTATAATCAACTGTGTAATCAACATTCTCAACAAGTAATGCACCTCCAGCAGTCACCTTAACGGAACCTTGTGGAATGTTGACAGCATTCAATGGTATTTCTGAACCTGACGAAGACTGATAAGTTCCATGAAGACTAAATTTATTTTTCTCTGGCTGTTGTTGTGCTGCGGTTTTTGTGGAGTCGTAAAGTGCGTAGTAAGCATACTTGCTAGATTTTACGGGATCTCCACAAAATTTACTTGCTAAATAATTACCAAAAGGTTCTCTGACAGGAAAAATGATTCGTCCATTTTGTGGGTTAATGGTTATGCCTGGAACAAAATCAAAAACTCCATCTGGTTGTGGATCACGATTGGTATTTAAATCATCTAGATTTAAAAGTTTGATTAATGGAATACCTTTTACTTGAGCACAACCATCACTAATGTAATTGATGTTTCCTCCAATTTTATCATCCTGATATAATACATCTAAACGGAATTTTTCGGAAGAAATATTATATCCACCTAATGAATAAATATTTTTCATCATCAGATCCCATGTATAAACTTTAGGACTGAAATTGGAACTGTGAATTAATTTTACAAAAAGTGCTTGAGTTCCGGAAACGTTACCATTACTCGAACTTGTTAATTCTCCCACTCTGTATGGTATTCCACCAACAGTGTATTCGAAAGCTACAGCGAGAACTTCGTTAGGTTTCAATTTTGTATTTAGTGAAATGTATCCTAAACGCGAATTCAATGTGTACTCCGATGCTTGAAGTAACCGTGCATTCTCTACAGTCTCGTAATTTTTCTTGTTTGTAAAATTGTTAGCAGAAAGTCCTGTCAATAAACTAACGTTAGAGATATCTCTGAAATTAGCAATTCCGAATGTTCCTAATTGAGTCAATAAATCATTGGCCGCATCAGTAGGGGGAATGTTGGTTCCACCAGTACCTGTCACAAAATTTTGAGTCGGGTCTGGTGCCGTTTCTCCTAAATCTGCAAACGCAAAAATATTTCTATTCTGATTGTTTTGACTAATTGTTTGTTTGCTGGTAATCCAAACTTCAATTTTAGTAATGTTCACAGCACTTCCAATTCTATTTAGGTCCCTTAAATTGTCATCGTAAGTATTTCCAAAATATTGTCCGAGAAAAAAGTGACGTAACTCTTCATACTGATCCGCTTTAATGTCAAATGTGGTTGTTTGCGCACCGCCTTGTACTTTTATATTTTGAGCTTGACTTTTTTGTTGAGAGAAAACAGTAGTGACATTTAATTTTCCAAACTGCAATTGGGTTTTCAATCCAAACAAACTTTGAGTACCCGTTATCAATTGTGTTGGAAGAGGCATTGTAATATTTCCCGCTTCAATTTTCTTGATGATGTCGTCTTCGTATCCAGTATATTCAATCTTCATTTTATTTTCGAAGTCGAATGTAGCTTCTGTATTATAATTGGTTGTCAACTTCATCTTATCGCCGATGTTGGCAATCACATTCATTTGAATCTTTTCTTTGAAGTCGAATGTGGTAACTGTTCTCTGGCGAATTGGTATAGCAGGATTTTCGCTTTTGTTGATGTTCACACCAAAACTTAGTTCAGCAGAACCTTGTGGACGAATATCAATTGTGTTACCGCCGAAGATGCGATCGAATGCTGCGCTGTTGATAGTAATTTTCGGAGCAAAAGATTTTTTATTTAATGCATCGTCTTCCCCTGCTCTTTGTTTAAAATAATCTTTTGTTGATTTTTTATATTGATGTTCTAAAAACTCATCAAAGGTCATGTACGATGGATTGCGATAAAAAAGTTCGCCCATGTTCTCGTTAATATTGTAACGATTATTATCTGGGTCGTACTGTACATCCGTTTTTATATTGGAAGGATCTTTTCCAAATAAAGGACTATGATTACTTGGGTCTGAATAGGGGTCAGCAATGTGATCATGAAAAGGAAATTTTAAAGTATCCGAATCCGATGCAGCTATGTTAGAGGCGGTAGTTTCTTCGAACATAGGAGTGATGTCTGATCCCCATGCAAGAGAGATAACAGACAAAGCACAACTAATTCCAAAGAAGACCTGCTTGAAACTTTTCAAGTTGAATAAATTTATTGAATGAAGTATTTGGCGTAAAGATTTTGCTCGATACTCGGATACGATTTAGAGAGGGCTAAAAATAGGTTTTTTAGGCTTTCCTCTGACAAATTTAATAGGGAACTTATAGTGCTTTTAATGCATTTCTGATTAAATCTTCGACATTTGAAGAGGGCGTAACTTTCAACAAAGAATCTAACGTTTTTTCTACATTGTTTTTTGCAAAACCTAGCGTAATTAATGCGGCTATTGCTTCGTCTTTTACTTTCAAATGAGAAAAGACGGATAAGCCAGAACTCTCTTTCATTAATTTGCTTTTTATTTCAAGAATAACTCTCAAGGCTGTCTTTTCCCCAATGCCTTTTATGCTTTTCAACTTTGCTGAATTGTCGCTTAAGATACAATGCTCAATTTCCTGGACATTCATACTCGACAACATCATACGAGCAGTATTGCAACCGATTCCTGATACAGTTATCAGCAATCGAAAGAGACGTCTTTCTTCTTCATCGATGAAGCCGTACAACGTGTGAGCATCTTCCGTTATTTGAAGATGTGTCAAAAGCTTAACATTTTCATTGTCACCAAGTTTTGAATAAGTGTTGATTGAAATATTAACAAAATATCCAACTCCAGCGCAATTGATTACTACGAATGCCGGATTTTTTTGAGCCATTTTTCCTTCCAGAAAATCTATCATCCCTTTTTTAATTTGATGGCAAAATAAGACAATGGTTGTTAAAGTCAAAGAGAAGTTAATCAACAACTCAATTCATTCCTCCCGATCAGATCACATAAAAAAGCCGCCTTCTTTAGGAGGCGGCTTTAAGAGTTTATGAACTTTTTCGACTTTGTGCATCGACGACGGCGATAGTGACCATGTTGACGATTTCTCGAACTGAACTTCCCAACTGAAGAACGTGAACTGGTTTTTTCATTCCTAAAAGTATTGGACCTATGGCTTCTGCTGCTCCAATTTCTTGAAGTAATTTGTAAGCAATATTTCCTGCTTCTAAATTGGGAAAAATTAATGTATTGGCACCTTCATGCGCAAATTCACAAAACGGAAAATTATCGGAAAGTAAGGAAGGGTTCAATGCAAAGTTGGCTTGCAATTCTCCATCAACCATCATCCCTGGATATTTTTGATGAAGTATAGCAACAGCGTCACGAACTTTTTGTGCTTCCTTCTCATTAGACGAACCGAAATTTGAATAAGATAATAATGCAATTCTCGGTTTAATGTTAAACTGCTGAACAGCCCAAGCTGTAAGCACAGTGATCTCTGCAAGATCCTCAGCTGAAGGATTTACATTGACAGTAGTATCTGCAAAGAAAACAGGTCCTTTCTTAGTGACCATAATATACATTCCTGCTACTCTACTTACTGATTCTTGTGTTCCAATAATTTGTAAAGCTGGACGAATGGTATCACTGTATTTACGAGTCAGACCACTAATCATTGCATCTGCTTCGCCAACATCAACCATCATCGCACCATAGTAATTTCGCTCGTTCATAATTTTACGAGCCTCGTACAATGTGAATCCCCGACGCTTTCTTTTGTGAAATAATAATTCACCAAAATGATGGCGCTTCTCGTCTTCTATGCGTGGATCAATGATAGGCGTGTCACCTAAATCCAAATTATTCTCAGCAATTAGTCGAAGTATTTTTTCTTTATTCCCTAACAAAATTGGTTTCGCAATTCCTTCGTCTCTGACTATTTGTGCTGCCTTTAAAATTTTATAAGTGTCTGCTTCGGTAAAAACAATTCGTTGTGGATGTTGCTTTGCTTTACTAGTCACCACTCGAATCAATTTATTATCGAGACCTAAACGCTTACTCAATTCTTCTTTGTAAGTATTCCAATTGGCAATATTTATTTGCGCCACGCCGGATTCCATTGCAGCTTTCGCAACAGCTGGAGCTACTGTAGTTATTAGTCGAGGATCCAACGGTTTTGGAATAATGTAATCTGTGCCGAAGGTGATATTTTTTGCATTGTAAGCCAGATTCACAATTTCAGGAACAGACTCTTTTGCTAAATCTGCTATCGCTCTCACAGCAGCTAATTTCATTTCTTCATTAATCTGAGTTGCTCTCACATCTAACGCTCCTCTGAAAATATAAGGGAAGCCAAGTACATTGTTCACCTGATTAGGAAAATCTGATCTCCCTGTAGCAATGATGATATCTTCACGCGCCTCTCTGGCAAGGTTGTAATCAATTTCTGGATCGGGATTAGCAAGAGCAAATACAATTGCTTTTTTTGCCATCGATATCACCATTTCTTTGGAAACAATATTTCCTTTAGAAAGACCGAGAAAAACATCGGCGTCTTTCATCGATTCTTCTAATGTTCTAAGGTCACGCTTTGTTGCAAATATTTTTTTATTCTCGTCAAGATCCGGTCGATCAGCTCTAATAACTCCATTGCTATCGAGCATAACAATATTCTCTTGTTTAGCACCTAGTGAAAGATATAATTTTGCGCAACTGATTGCAGAAGCACCTGCGCCACTTACAACTATTAATACATCTTCAATTTTTTTATGTGCTAATTCAAGAGCGTTCAACAAAGCCGCCCCGGAAATAATGGCGGTTCCATGTTGATCATCGTGCATGATTGGAATTTTTAATTCCGCTTTTAATCTTTTTTCTATTTCAAAACATTCGGGTGCTTTGATGTCTTCTAAATTAATTCCTCCAAAGGTTGGTGAAATTGCTTTTACAGTTTGTACAAATTTGTCAACGTCTGTTTCATTTACTTCTATATCGAAAACATCTATGTCTGCAAATATTTTAAACAACAAACCTTTTCCTTCCATCACTGGCTTTGAAGCTTCTGGTCCAATATTCCCTAGTCCTAAAACTGCTGTGCCGTTACTAATTACAGCAACCAAATTTCCTTTGGCAGTGTATTTATAAACGTCTTCGATATTATCGGCAATGGCCAGACAAGGATCAGCTACGCCGGGCGAATAGGCGAGAGAAAGGTCGCGTTGTGAACTATAATTTTTAGAGGGGATTACTTCAATTTTACCGGGCCGACCTTGAGAGTGATAGTCGAGTGCTTCCTGATTTAATTTTTTTTTGCTCATTCTTTTTAGGTGAACTTATGAATTGATAAAGGCCAAAAAAGCATCTGAAAAGTCAGATGCTTTTTAAAGTATTTTTTAATAGATAATTATTATCGATGAGAAACTACCAAACGGTTTGCAGAAACTAATTTCCCTTCATTAACCAAAGTATAAGTATAAACTCCGGAATTTAAATCGGAAGTGCCAAGGACTACCATTGATTGAAGATTGCTTAAGATAATGTCTTTAACCATTACGCCTAATACATTATATAAATAGACATGGCCATTATTTAGCGAAGGTAAATTGTAGTTGATAGTCGTAATAGAAGTTGCAGGATTTGGATATGCATTTGACAAATATCCTTTTTGAACTTCATTGATTCCAGTGGATAAAGCATCAAAAGTAATATGTGCTACAATAGAATCGGCTTGATTGTTTTGATCGAAAAAAGTATAGGTCATTATACTCGTACCTATGATATTGTTTGGATATAAATAGCTATGAAAACTTGTACTGTCGATGCTTCTTCCTGGTACTGCTAGTTGATCGGGAGAAATTCCACAAACTGTAGTGTCATAACAAAGAGCCCAACAATAACTAGTTTGATGTCCAGAAATCATTTGACTGCGATCGCACATCACCAAAATACTTATTGGATTGTTGGCGCTATTGGAAACCTGAAGATGAGATTCAAATCTTGCTGTAGATGCCGGTCCTGAAACATAGTATATTCCATCTGGGAAACTCAAATTTTGAGCATTTAAAACGAATGAACTTAAAAACAGAAGACAAAAAAGCAAACTTTTCGTAGAATTGATCATTGGAGATTTTATTTTTGAGGAACAAATATACTCATTCCCTTTTTTGAAACAACTATTAAAGAGTTGCGATTTTCTTAACAATTTTTAAGCATTTATATAAAGCCTGATTCATTATACAATTGTTTCTTAATTGTAGAAATCAATTTGACTGGAAATATACTTGTCATTTAGCTAAAAGCCAAAGTTTTGATTAGCTTTGTCATTGTCTAAAAAATGGTTATTTCCATCAAACATTATTCTGCTTAAAACCAAATTCAGCTCATGAAAAAAATTACTTTACTACTTGCTATTAGTTTAGCAGGCGCTTCAGCCTTTGCTGTCTATGAATGGAGATTTTGGTGATACGCTTTCAGTTTCTACGAGTACAAATGCAAGTGAAAAATTATTCAAAGGATATTTTAATACTCTTGCATCTAATTGGAATTATACCAAGTGTAAAGTAATTGCATTTATATATGATGCCGACACGTATAAAGTAATTCAAGTGGTAGAGAAAAGAATATATTAACTGCTGATGAAAAAAATACTCTTCTATCTATTAATTCTATTTCCCTTTTTTGTTTTTTCACAAGGTTTCAAAGCAGGGATCAGAGTTGGTATAGTTGGATCGCAGGTGGATGGAGATACCTACGAAGGTTTTAATAAAGCCGGACTAACTGGAGGGCTATATGTAAATCATAAGATGTCAAATTTATTTTCTGTTCAAATGGAAATGAATTATATTCAAAAGGGAAGTCGAAAGCCTGTAGATTTAAACAACACTTATTATTTGATGAGAGTGAATTACGTAGAAGTTCCTTTGTTACTTCAATGGCATGCTTCTTCTTCTTTCGATATTTTTGCTGGACCATCTTATGCAATCCTAATTAATTCTTTGGAAGAAACGGAGTTGGGCACCTATCAAGGACCAGTTTTTACAAAGTATGAAATTGCCGTCAGGGCAGGAATATCTTACAAGCTGTCTGAACAATGGAAAGTGGATGGTCGCTACGGCGGTTCACTTTCTTCAATACGACCAGCACCTTCTGGATACTCTCCTTATTTAATCAAAGGCCAAACGAATCGCTGGGTAGAATTGGGACTGAGTTATGATTTTTAAAATATAAACATCAGCCTTATTACAATTTTTGAATTTTTAGAAGTGATTTTAGACTGAAACAAGCTTTTTAAAGAAATGAAATAGCGCTTGGTCATAACTTCGAACCTCAATTGACTTCGGCATCTCGCTAAATGATTTAAATACGATTGAAAACATTTTTGTATCTTCGTTTCCCCTCAAATTTTGGGGTAATTATTCAATATGAAACGATCTGAATATTCATTTAATGATAGTCCAGCAATAGATCAAGTTGGAGTCGAGGAAAGAATAGCTCGCTTTTCTAAACGCAGTATCAAAAAAGAATCTAAATTAACCGCTTTGAAAATGGCGTTGAGCATGGTGGATCTTACCACGCTCGAAGCAAAGGACACTCCTGGAAAAGTTAAACAACTCTGTGCAAAAGCAATTCTGCCTCATGCCGGCTTTGAAGGAATTCCCTCCGTCGCTGCAGTTTGTGTTTACCCAAATTTTGTGAGGATTGCCAAAACAGCTTTGCAAGGTTCGTCTGTTAAAGTCGCAGCGGTCGCTACTGCTTTTCCAAGTGGAATGTCAACACGGAAGGTAAAACTTGAAGAAACGAAATGGGCTGTTGGCGAAGGTGCTGATGAAATTGATATGGTGATTTCTCGCGGACATTTCTTGGCAGGAGAATATAATTTTGTCTTCGATGAAATTGCTGCTGTCAAAGAAGCATGTGGAGAAGCACATTTAAAAGTTATTCTTGAAACTGGCGAGTTAAGTACACTCGATAATGTTCGTCGTGCTTCAGATCTTGCTATGCATGCTGGAGCCGATTTTATTAAAACAAGCACAGGAAAAATTCAACCTGCGGCTACATTGCCAGTTACTTTAGTTATGCTTGAAGCAATTCGTGATTTCTATTATGAAACTGGAAAACAAATTGGAATGAAACCTGCCGGTGGTATAGCTACAGCGAAATTAGCACTGAACTATCTCGTTGTTCTTCGCGAAACTCTAGGTAATGATTGGTTGAATTCAGATATGTTTCGCTTTGGTGCAAGTGCGCTTGCAAATGATTTGCTCATGCAGATTGTGAAAGAGAAAACAGGAGTTTATCAAAGCTTAGATTATTTCTCAAAAGATTAATTTTATTTGGAAGAGGACTCTTCCTTTATTATAATAAGAATGGCAAAGAAACAAACAAAGAAAACTGTAGCAATCAAATTTAATACTGATTGGCAATATGCACCGGCACCTGAAAATAAAGATCACATTCGCTTGGAAGAAAAGTATGATCTTTTTATCAATGGAAAATTTACACCTCCTTCGTCTGGAAAATATTTTGATACAATCAATCCAGCTACTGAAAAAAAATTAGCATCTGTTGCAGATGCTAATGAAAAAGATGTTGATAAAGCAGTTACTTCTGCCCGTACTGCCTACGATAAAACGTGGAGTAAAATGCCAGCGAAAGAACGTGCTAAATATATTTATCGTATCGCGCGAATCATGCAAGAGCGTGCACGTGAATTATCAGTTATTGAAACAATGGATGGCGGGAAAGCTATTCGTGAATCGCGTGATGTAGATGTTCCTTTAGCCGCTGCTCACTTTTTCTACTATGCAGGCTGGGCCGACAAAATTAAGTATGCTGTTCCCGGAGCTTCTGCCAGAGCACTTGGTGTAGCTGGACAAATTATTCCTTGGAATTTTCCTCTGCTAATGGCTGCATGGAAAATTGCGCCTGCTCTTGCTGCTGGAAATACTGTTGTACTTAAGCCAGCTGAAACGACACCACTTACTGCTTTGAAATTAGCAGAAATCATTCGTGATGCTGATCTCCCTCCTGGTGTGGTGAATATTATCACCGGCGCTGGAGCAACGGGTTCTGCTTTGGTGAATCATCCGGGTATCGATAAAATTGCCTTCACTGGAAGTACCAATGTTGGAAAGATAATTCAGAAATCAATCGCTGGCACCAATAAAAAATATACTCTGGAACTAGGAGGCAAAGCTGCAAATATTATTTTCGAAGATGCAGCAATTGACCAAGCAGTTGAAGGTGTAGTCAATGGTATTTTCTTTAATCAAGGACACGTTTGTTGTGCAGGTTCTCGTTTGTTCGTTCAAGAAAGTATTGCGAAAAAAGTAATTCGAAAATTGAAAGACAGAATGGAAACTTTAATTGTTGGTGATCCCCTGGATAAAAACACTGATATAGGTGCAATCAACTCTAAGATGCAACTAGATAAAATAAATAAATATTTAAAGATTGGTGTCAATGAAGGTGGAGAAATGTATCAACCTTCGTGTACAATTCCTTCGAAGGGATTTTTCTGTCGACCAACTTTATTTACAAATGTTGCTCAATCATCTCGCATTGTTCAAGAAGAAATTTTTGGTCCAGTATTATCTATTCAAACTTTCCGTACAGTTGAAGAAGTCATTGAGAAAGCAAATAATATTCCGTATGGATTGAGTGGAGGCGTTTGGACTGATAAAGGTTCGAAAATATTTAAAGTGACTTCTGCACTTAGAGCTGGAGTGATTTGGGCAAATACCTATAATAAGTTTGATCCTACTTCACCATTTGGTGGTTATAAAGAAAGTGGAGTTGGCCGTGAAGGTGGACTACATGGACTTATGCCTTATCTAGAAGTAGAACACAATTAATTTAATCCGATCACAACGAATCAAAATGGATCAATCAACAAAAAATAAAGTAGAAATCGAAAAAGGACATTCTAACGGGCATACTAAAAGTAAACGGTTAGATGTTATGAAGACTTACAAAATATACATCGACGGAAAGTTTCCTCGTACTGAATCTGGTAGATATTATATCCTGAAAGATAGTCGCGGAGAAAATCCGGTTAATATTTGTCAGTCGTCTCGAAAAGATTTTCGTGAAGCCGTTGTCGCTGCACGCAAATCTCAACCAAGCTGGGCTGCAAAGTCGGCTTATAACAAAGGACAAATTCTGTATCGTATTGCTGAAATGTTGGAAGGAAGAAAATCTCAATTCATTGAGGAGTTAATCCAACAAGGAAGTACAGCCGCGCAAGCTGAAAAAGAAGTTGAATTATCAATCGATCGTTTAGTTTATTATGCAGGATGGAGTGATAAATACCAGCAAGTTTTTAGTGCTGTTAATCCTGTAGAGTCGTCTCATTTTAATTTCTCTATGGCTGAACCGACGGGAGTCGTGTCTGCACTTTCTTCTGAAAATTTTGGATTGATTGGATTAGTTTCTTTAATTGCTCCTGCTATCGTGGGGGGAAATACAATTATTATTCTTGCTTCTTCAGTGAAGCCTCTATGTGCTGTAACTTTTGGAGAAGTTATCAATTCTTCAGATGTACCTAGTGGTGTAGTTAATATTTTGACTGGCTATCGCTCAGAGTTGATTTCGCATTTCGCAAATCATATGGATGTTAATGCCATTGTCTATAGTGGGAATGATTCTAAAGAAATACAATTAATAAAAGAACTTTCATCCTTAAATGTAAAGCGAGCAATTATCTATAAAGAAGTTGATCAAATGGAGGAAAACTCTCACAATGGTTATCGCATAATGGATTTGCAAGAGATTAAAACGACTTGGCATCCAGTTGGCCAGTAATTTTGTCATAAATTATTTTCAGAATATTTTTTGCAAGAGGAATACTAAATTATCAGTTGAAAATGATTAGGCTTTCAAATTAAAATCATAGAATTTTAGAAGGACCATTAATTCCCTGCGCTTACCCATATCTTCGGAGGCCAAAAAAATAACAAATTTTAAAAGCGCATGTCAAAGCAATCAACTAGTCATCCATCATCTAAATCTCGTCTGCATCCACGGAGTAAACATCGTGAGCGTTATAATTTTTTAGAATTATTCACTGCATCTCCCGAGTTAAGAGAGTATGTTATTATTAATCCGTATGGTGATGAAAGCATTGATTTTTTTGATGCTGAATCTGTGAAAGCATTAAATACTGCTTTACTCAAATATTTTTACAAGATTTCTTTTTGGGAAATTCCTGAAGGATATTTATGTCCTCCCGTTCCCGGTCGCGCTGATTATCTGCATTACATGGCAGACTTGTTAGCACAGGCGAATGACGGAAAAATTCCGACTGGTATTGAAGTTAGATGTTTAGATATTGGTGTTGGAGCAAATTGTATTTATCCATTAATAGGCCATCAAGAATATGGTTGGTCATTTGTAGGATCAGAAACTGATTTAATTGCCATCCAAGCTGCTCGCAAAATAATCGATTCAAATGGTTCGTTGAAAGATGCAATTGAAATTCGATTACAAAGAAATCCGAAAGGAATTTTTGCAGGAATTATTAACGAAGGAGAAAATTTTGATGTTACAATTTGTAATCCGCCTTTCCATGCTTCAGAAGAAGAGGCTTATGATGCAGCGGTGAGAAAAGTTTCTAATTTGAAAAAACAAAAAGTTGACCGCCCAGAATTAAATTTTGGAGGTTCAGGGAATGAACTTTGGTGTGAAGGAGGAGAAGAAAAATTTGTTCGCGATATGATATTGCAAAGCAAACAATTTGCTACTTCTGTTAAATGGTTTTCAACTTTAATTTCCAAAAGTGAAAATTTAGAAAAAATGTATGACCAGCTCGAACAAGTTGGAGCGACAAAAATTCTAAAAACACCAATGGGAACTGGGAATAAGATTACTCGTATCGTGGCATGGACTTTTTTGAAGCAATAGAGTTAGTACAGGAAAGTAAAAAGTAATAAGTAAGAATTATTATTTCTTATTTCTTAATTCTCACCTACATTTACCCCACCTAATGTTTAGTTACAATCTTGATCATTTACGTGTTTTAGAAGCTGAGAGTATTTACATTCTCAGAGAGGTGGCTGCTCAGTTTGAACGACCTGCTTTACTTTTCAGCGGTGGCAAAGATTCAATAGTAGCTTCTTATCTCGCCTTGAAGGCATTTCATCCTGCGAAAATTCCTTTTACACTATTACATATCGATACCGAACATAATTTTCCTGAGACAATTTCTTTTAGAGATTTATGGATCGAAAAAATTGGAGTAAAACTTATTGTTCGTTCTGTTCAAGATTCTATCAATCTTGGAAAAGTTACTGAAGAGACTGGACCTTTCGCTAGTCGCAATGGCTTGCAAACAGTTACTCTATTGGATGCTATTAGTGAACTAAAAATAGATGCCGCTATCGGTGGAGCGCGAAGAGATGAGGAAAAAGCAAGAGCTAAGGAACGCTTCTTTTCTCATCGTGATGAATTTGGTCAGTGGGAACCCAAAAATCAACGACCAGAACTGTGGAATTTATTTAATGGAAAAAAAAGGCATGGCGAACATTTTAGAATTTTCCCTTTAAGTAACTGGACAGAATTAGATATCTGGCAATATATTCTACTAAATAAAATTGAAATGCCTTCGCTGTATTTTTCTCACACACGAAAAGTATTTAATCGGAATGGCGTTATTTATGGTCATGCTGATTTTATGACTTTACTGCCGGAGGAAAAACTTATTGATATGAAGGTTCGATTTAGGACGATTGGTGACATGACATGCACTGGGGCTGTTGAGAGTTCTGCCTCTAGCGTGGAAGAAATAATTAGCGAAATAAAAAAATCACGGATCACTGAAAGAGGTTCCCGACAAGATGATCAACGATCGGAAAATGCAATGGAAGACCGAAAAAAATCTGGATATTTCTAATTGATAAAATAAAAATCATTGCCAAATAGAACTGACATAGAATTGTTGCGACTATCCACTTGTGGAAGTGTTGATGATGGGAAAAGCACACTCATTGGTCGGTTGCTTTACGATACAAAAAATATTTTCGACGATCAATTAGATGCATTAAAAACAACGAGTAGTCGGAAAGGCCTCAAAGAAATTGACCTCGCTCTTTTGACGGATGGCCTCCGAGCTGAAAGAGAACAGGGTATCACAATAGACGTTGCGTATCGTTATTTTTCTACTGCAAAACGTAAATTTATTATCGCTGATACTCCCGGTCATATTCAATACACAAGAAATATGATCACTGGGGCGTCATCGGCTAATCTCGCATTAATACTTATCGATGCTAGAAAAGGAATGGTTGAGCAAACACACAGACATTCTTTCATTGCCAGTTTACTTGGTATCCCACACATGGTAGTATGTATAAATAAAATGGACTTAGTTGATTATAGTGAAGAAGCTTATGAAAAAATAGTTGAAGAGTTTAGAATGTTTGCTTCCCGATTAGAAGTACAGGATATTCAATTTATTCCAATCAGTGCTAAATATGGCGACAACGTTGTAGATCGGTCGAGTAAGATGAATTGGTATGAAGGGAGTACCCTGATGTTTCATCTTGAAAATGTACACATCAGCGGCGATCAAAATCATATTGATTGCAGGTTCCCTGTGCAATATGTTATTAGACCACAAGATGAAAAATATCACGATTATCGTGCTTACGCTGGTACTATAGCTGGAGGTGTCTTTCGTCCGGGCGATAAAGTTATGGTCATGCCAAGTGGATTTACTTCAACAATAAAATCTATCAATACATTTGATGGTCTTTTGAAAGAAGCATTTGCGCCAATGTCTGTTTCTATTTTATTGAACGATGAAATTGACATAGGCAGAGGGGATATGTTAGTGCGAGAAAATAATTTTCCTGAAGTTGGACAGGATATCGATATCATGATTTGTTGGTTGAATGAAAAAGTATTGAAGGAAGGTTCAAGATATATTTTAAGACATACTACAAAAGAAGTGCGCTGTATTGTGAAAGAAATTCTTTATAAAATTGATATCACTAACCTTCGACGAATGGAAGACGATAAAATATTTTCTTCGAATGATATTGGTAGAGTGCAGTTAAGGACGATGCAACCAATTTTATTTGATAGTTATTCCCGTAACAGAAATACTGGAAGTATAATATTGGTTGATGAAAGGACCAATGAAACTGTTGGTGCTGGAATGATTATTTAAGCAATATTTTCATGATAACTAAATTACTTTTAGGTGCTATCGATGCTGCATTATCTGCAGGTGATGCTATCATGCAGATTTATTCTACTCCTTTTACTGTTGAGCTAAAGGATGATCAGTCGCCATTAACAGCTGCCGATAAAGCAGCACATTCAATTATTCAAAGCTCACTTGCTAAATATGATTTTCCAATTCTTTCTGAAGAAGGAAAAAGCGTGAGCTATGATGAAAGAAATCTCTGGAAACAATATTGGTGTGTCGATCCATTAGATGGTACAAAAGAATTTATCAAACGAAACGGTGAGTTCACAGTGAATATCGCTTTCATTGAAAATAATTCTCCTACTTTAGGTGTTATCTATCAGCCGCAGACAGGAAATTTATTTGCAGGATGTAATGGTCAAGTTTATTTCTTCAAAAAAGAAGATCACTTTACTCTTAATGAAAATAATCTTTCTGAATTTATTATCGACAGTTCAGAACCAAGTAGTGATAAAATAGTTGTTGTCGCTAGTCGTTCTCATCTATCACCAGAGACTGTTGAGTATATTACGCAGCTGAAAGAAACAGGTGGTGAAATTGAAATGATAAATGCAGGAAGCGCGCTGAAGTTTTGTTTAATAGCCGCAGGTAAAGCAACTGTTTATCCGCGGTTCGCTCCAACAATGGAATGGGATACTGCTGCTGGACATGCAATTTTAAAAGCATGCGGAAAAAATATTTTTACTTATCCATCAGGACTAGAAATGGTCTATAATAAACAATCTTTGGTTAATGAGTGGTTTGTGGCCCGTTAGTTTTATAGTCCTAGCGAACAAGTTTCGTCATGACAAGGAATTTTCCGAGTTGATTCGGACTAGTATTTTCGCCTTACTTGTACGAATGGTTGGTGTGACTTTCGGATTTCTAGTTACACTTTTTACTTCGCGATTCTTTGGCGCCGATGCTCTCGGTCTGGTTTCTATTTGTGTTGCCATTCTTAGCTTTGCTTCTGTTTTTGGAAAATTTGGAATGGACGTAGCTCTTATGAAATACGTTTCGGAATTTGCAAGCAAAAATGATTTCTCGGGATTGAAAGGAGTTTATTTGTCAGCACTAAAAGTAATTGTTCCCGCATCTTTATTAATTACCGCGACTTTATATTTTAGTTCTGGATTAATTGCCGTTCATATTTTACATAAACCACATTTAGAAAATTTATTGAAGGTCAATTCCTTTTTTACTTTCCCTCTTGTACTTGTTCTCGTCAATTCTGAATGTGTGCGTGGATTGAAAAAAATTAAGGCTTATACTTTTTTTCAAACTGTTTCTGTTTCTATGATTGCTGCAATTTTACTTTTAATAATTTCTTTTTATAAAAATGACAAAGAAATTCCAGCTTACATCCAATTCGTTAGTATTTCTATCTCAGGATTATTCAGTGTTATGATATGGTTTTATCACAGTCGATTTTTTAAAGAAGATTTGAAGACAGTTATTCCACTAACGGAATTATTGAAAACGTCATCTCCTATGTTTTTTACAACGTTGATGCAGTTGACAATGTCATGGGCAGGAACACTCATTTTAGCCGCTAACAATTCTGAAGCTGATGTCGGAGTTTACAATGCTTTGATTAGGATTTCTGTTTTTACAAATATTACAATTCTTGCTATCAATAGTTTGTCAATGCCACGATTCGCGGAATCATTTACTTCCGGGAAAATGGAGTTGTTGCAAAAACAAGCGAAAGAAGCGGGCCGTTTAATTTTTATTACGTCAATTCCGATTTTTATTTTACTCAGTTTTTTCCCTTCACAAATTCTCACTGTATTAGGAAGGGAATTTCCTGGAAATGAAAAAGCGCTTTATGTGCTTTTATTTGGTCAGCTATTGGTCACATTTGCAGGACTGCCTTCTCAAATCTTAAATATGACAGGGAGACAAAATTATTTGAGGAATATTGCTTTTGTCTCTGCTTTTGTTAATGTTATTTTCTGCTACTATTTAATTCCCCTTTTTGGAATTCTAGGAGCCTGTATTGCTCAGCTAATGGGAATAGTTAGTTGGAATCTGCTTTCTATTTTATCTGTTAAAAGACAATTTGGATTTTTTACTTTCTTTAACCCGTTTTGATTGAAAGATGAGTTCAAATTTATTTTGTCACTTGTCGGAATAAGTAAAATTCTAAAGGAAGATTAAGTATTTTCGTGTCTCCAATTATCAATTTTAATGATAGATCGTCCAATTCAACCAATGCATCCGCTACTTGCATATACATTGCTGTTTTTGGTCTATACCTCTACATTTAGAGTCTTTGCAACTCTTCCACTTGAAACGCTACATCAATCCCTATCGACATTCGCAATTTTAATTTTGTCAGTCTATTATGTTTTTAGTATTTTTTTAAATCTGAAAAACAAAAGAATAAGTAAACTAGATATTTTAATGTTCACTTTTATCTTGGTCAATTTTCTTGCTGCCTATAAAGGTCATGAGGTTTTTGGTCAGCCTTATTATTATGGAATAATGGCTCAAAGGTCTGTGATGCTTTCTATCAGTGGTATTTTATTGGTCTCGCTTTTGAATAAAGGATTAATTACTATTAATCAAGTAGAGAAATCATTTTTATATTTATCGCTCACGCTATTATTTATATTTTATTTTTTCTTCCTTTTTGTTAACCCCGTCAAATTTACTGATGCAGAATTTGTAGCTTATTCACCGATTAGAGGTTATCGTTATCGGTTTCAGTTTGCCCTTGTTATTATGTTGCTTTTTTATTCTCTCTTTAAAGTTTCTCATGAACGGAAAAATAAGTTCGTCGTTGTAGCATTGTTGATTCTATTTTATTTGATTTATTTTCTTCAGTCAAGAACCACACTGGTGGTTTTAGCTATCACCATTTTAATATATTTTGTCAGGAATTTTACACTAAAAGAAAAAATAAAAAAGACATTGATTTATGGAGGAATTGGACTAATTGCTTTTGCTGTTTTTATTACGCTTGGTTATACTTCTTTGATTGACAAATACCAAATTCTGTATCAAAATGTATTCAATGTTTTTCAAGGTGAATCACCTGATGAAGCCTCTTCTGCAGTTCGATTTATGGAATTTAATACTGCATTAGATTACATTCAGAAAAACCCTCTACTCGGTAACGGTTTTATTTCTAATCAATGGAATGGCGGTTGGCATGACATCTTGGGATATTTTTATCCGGTCGATATTGGTATTCTTGGAAATATTTTTGTTTTCGGAATTGTTGGAACTTTACTAATTTATTTACCCTATTATTTTTCACTCACAATGTCACGTGAGATCAACTCTAATCATGTGTTTTTTAAAACATGTGAATACATGCTCCTGTTTTTTTTCTTAAGTATGTTTTTTTCAGCAGTTAATATTCGCGATTCGAGCAGTATCATGTTTTTAGTTTGCTTACTTTATTACTTTAGATATTTTTATTCACCCACATTTACTAATAATTTTGAAGTATGAACACTCCAGATTTTTTAGTAGTTGGTACAGCAAGAGCTGGAACTACTTCTCTTTATTCTTATCTACTTCAGCATCCGCAGTTATTTCTTCCGGTAGTGAAAGAACCTTGTTTTTTTACATTTGCTGACGAGAAGATTAATTATAAAAAAGGGAAATTTTCATTCGCAATTACTTCTATTAAGGAATATGCTAAATTGTATGAGAAGGCTTTGCCAGATCAATTAACTGGTGAATGTTCAACGCCCTATTTGTATTTATATAAAAAAACAATTGCAAACCTTAAGAAGATACATAATGATTATTCATCTATAAAAATTATAATTGTACTGCGCAATCCAGTTGATAGAGCCTACTCTCAATATTTATGGCGTGTTCGGGATGGTAGAGAAGATCTAACTTTTGAAGAGGCAATAGAACAAGAAGCAGAAAGAATGAAGGACAATTATAGTTTCGATTACTTTTATTTAGATCGAGGAAAATATTACGAGCAAGTTAAAGCTTATTTAAAAGAATTTAAAAATGTCAAAATTATTTTGTATGAAGATCTTAAAATAAATGTTGAACAAGAATTAATAAATATATGTCAATTTTTAAATGTGGATAAAAATTTTATTTTCGTAAAACGAAACGAACAGAATTCTTCTTTTCTTCCTAAATCAAAAGTATTAAGTAAACTAATATCTTTTGAGAGCAAAATTAAATTCCGAATGTTGAATTATTTCCCCGATAACGTTAAGTCATCCTTAAAGGAGCAGTTCCGAAGGTTCAATTCCTCAAAGAAAGAAATTCAACCTTTATCAGCTGAGCTAAGAGACAAATTAAATGAATTTTTCAAAGAGGACATTCGTAATTTAGAAAAATTGATTGGTCGTAATCTTTCTATATGGCAAAGATAAAATCATCTGAATTAGTAATCAAAAGTATTTCGATTATAGACCATGTTGGTTCTAAAGGCGGAATAGATCTTTATAATGATAATCTGGCTGACGGTTTAGAAGAAAACGGTGTCAAGGTAAAAGTTTATAGTAACTATAACTCTAAGTATTCTAAAAAGTATTTCGCAGATAATTTCATAAACTCTTTATACTCTTTGTTAAAATTGTTTTATCAATATTGGAGAGTATTGAAGTATGTGAACAGTGACGTTATTATTCTCCACCTGTTTAAACCGGGACTATTGGATTGGTGGATTGCTCATCTATTGCTTAAAAAAAATAGTCAAATAGTTTATATTTTGCATGATGGTGAATCATTAATTCGAAAATCTTCTCATACAGGAATATTTAGGAAATTACATAGAACTGCGAAGCTAATACTAGTCCACAATCAGTTCTCGTACGATTTTGTAAAGAATAAAATAGATGACACTCCAAGTAAGTTGAAAATCATTTCCCACGTAAGTTTTGAGAATGTCATTTCAGGAATTTCTAAAACTGATGCAAGAAATAAGTTGTCATTACCATTGGATCGTAAACTTGTTTTATTTTTTGGAATGATAAAGCAAAGTAAAGGTTTGGATGTGTTAATATCTGCCATGAAAAATATTGAAGCTAATTTAGTCATTGCTGGGAGAATGAGAAATCATAGGTTCGGAAATTATCAAAATCAAATAGATAATTTGGGATTGAATGATTCAGTTCATTTAAATTTAGATTATATTTCTAATGAAAATAGAGAAGCCTATTTTCAAGCAGCTGATATTATTGTTTTGCCATATAAAAAAATATTTCAAAGTGGTGTATTGATGCTGGCTTTAAAATATGAATTACCGATTGTTGCAAGCGATATTACACCTTTTAAAGAATTTACGAAAGATTTTAAATGTCTAGAGTTGTTTGAAATGGATAGTTCTGCTAATCTGAATAAAGTAATGTTAAATATTCTTTCCAAAGGTGAAATTAAAAATGAATTAATCGAACAGGGCCGATTGAAGTTGGCCAAGGACCATAATCCTAAAATTATAGCTGCAACTATTTTAAATTATTTATCAAAATGAAGATTGCTATAATTGGATCTAGAGGAATTCCACCAACCTATGGCGGATTTGAAACCTTTACTTATGAATTAGCACTCAAGCTCGAGGAGAAGGGTCATCAACTGACGATAGTAAATGACAAAAGTAATTGCTCAGAATTTTTTTACAATAATATTACAGTGATAAATTCAGTTTATAATAAAGGACACAAACCGCTTCATTATTATTATAATTCTTTACAACTTGTAAAGGACAATCATGATATTATTCTTGTTTGCGGAGTAGGAGGTTCTTTGTTTTATAAAATTTTGAAAGTTAAAACTCCGGTGATTACGAATGTTGATGGATTAGAACATCTACGAGGAAAATATTCGTTTTGGAAAAAGAGTTTGATCTATTTTTTACAAATCTTGTCTGCGAAGCATTCAAATTGGGTGGTCGCTGATTCCTTTGCGGTGAAAAACTACTGGACTCATCGATTTCAATTTGTAAAGAATAAGATTTCAGCGATTGCTTATGGAGCAAATGAACCTGAAAAATCTGACAATTCAATTTTATTAAAATTAAATTTGGAAGAGAATAAATATTTTTTAGTTATAGCCAGATTAGTTCCTGAAAATAATATTGAAATGATTCTTGCAGGATTTTCGAAATATAAAGGCTCGAAAAAATTAGTAGTTGTTGGAAATGTAAAAGATTCAAAATTTTCCCAGGCTCTTTATGAAAAAGGAGGTGATAATATTATTTATACTGATGGTATTTATTATAAACCTCATTTAGATGCGTTGAGAAATCATGCTTTTGCATATATTCATGGTCATAGTGTAGGAGGGACCAACCCAGCTCTTTTGGAAGCAATGATTTGCAAATGTTGTTGTATATGCCATGATAATATCTTCAATAGAGAAGTTACGAATAATGAACAGTTTTATTTTAGTCAGGGAAATGATTTGTTTGATAGAATTAATTACTTGGAGGAAATTGGGAATAAAGATCAGTACAAGAAAATGGCATTTAAACAAGTTGTGAATAATTATTCATGGAATAAAATAGCGGATGAATATGAAAAATTATTTTTGCAATTGATAAGAAAATGATCGGCGAACAACATCAACTGTTTATTTTGGAAGATCTGGTTGATCTTTCTAATAGTATTTATGCTGGTAGCGAGATTGCATCACCTATTTATTTGGAATGGGAATATTTGTTAAATCCGAATGGACATGCAATCGTTTTTATTGCAAAAGATGATAGTGCTAAAACGGTAGCACAATATGTTGTTATTCCAACCTTGATTACGGATGGTGAAATGGATTATCGAGGTTCATTATCATTGAATACATTGACACATCCCAATTTTCAAGGGCTCGGATTGTTTCGGAATTTGGCGTCGAATACTTTTTCAAAATGTGTTGATCAAGATATTAATTTTACCTATGGCTTTCCAAATGGAAATTCTTTTCCTGGATTTATTGAGAAATTAAAATTTATAAATGTGGGAGAGTTATTACTTTTTGTTAAACCAGTTCGACCTATACATGCTCTTGCTCATTTTTTATGTAGCAATAGTAAAAAAATAGATGTAGAAATTGATTTAAATAATTTGGCAGAGAAAGATGGCGTTTCAAATTGTAATTTGGAGAAAGATAAAAACGAAGTTAATAGATTCTGCACAAAAATATTGCTTAGAAAAAATATTGGTACTAAGCGAACGGCCGAATGGTTGATTTGGAGATATTCCACTATACCAATCAGGAAATATTCTATTGTTAAGGAGGAAAAGAATGGAGAGATTGTTTCTTTAGCTGTTTTTAGAGCCAAAATTATTAAAGGAGTGAGAACTGGTGTCTTGGTTGATTTTTTAAGCTCTGAAAAAAAATCAGGTCTTGTAAGCTATATAAAACAGTTAGCAATTCTAAATCAGTTGGATGTTTTTATTTCAACAGTCCCTGATTTATCAAATGAATCTCAACTATTAAAAAAAGCTGGATTTTGGAAATGGCCATCATTCTTAACTTTTAAAAAATTGCCACTCATTGTAAAAGAACACACTTCAAATCATAATGAAAAGTTGTTCAAGTTTTCCAACTGGTTTATTACCTTTGGCGACTACGATATATTTTGATGAACATCCTTACTTTCGATTTAGAAGATTGGTTTCATATTCTTGATTTCAACGAGACTGCAAAACCAGAGCAGTGGCTGAATTTTGAATCACGTTTGGAAGTTAACACAGATCGAATTTTAAATTTGCTCGAAAAAAAAAATTTAAGAGCAACATTTTTTTGTCTCGGATGGGTAGCTCAAAAATTTCCTGCATTGATAAAAAAAATTTCCTTAAAGCATGAAATTGCTTGTCATTCTATGAATCATCAACTGTTGCAATTTCAAAGCAGAACTGAATTTGTGAATGATTTGAAAGAAGCAACTCATTTGTTAGAAGACATTACAGGTAATAAAATCATTTCGTATCGCGCACCAGGATTTTCATTGGATAAGAAACATTATTTTGTTTTTGAAGAGTTGCAAAAGTTGAAGTATAAAATTGATTGTTCTATTTTTCCTGCCAAAAGAAATCATGGTGGTATTTCAAATTTTGAATATCAAAAACCATGTAGAATAGTGGGCGATAATTTTGATTTACTTGAACTTCCATTGAATACTACTAAAATTTTTTTTCGAAAAATTGTTTTTAGTGGTGGTGGATATTTCAGACTTCTACCATATTCATTTATCAAAAGCCAGATGAAAAAAACAAATTATGTGATGACTTATTTTCATCCAAGAGATTTTGATCCGACTCAGCCAATGTTAAAAGGTCTTCCGTTTAAACGTAAATTAATGAGTTATTCAGGACTGAATTCTTCTTATGCTAAATTTGAAAGGTTGTTAAATGATTTTGATTTTATTTCAGTGGATCAAGCTGAAAAGTTAATAGCTCAAACTAAATTACCATCAGTTAATTTATGAAACGATGTTGGGTTGAAAATTCTCATTTTATATTTAGTTAGATTGATTATTAACTCTTATTTTCGAAGAATGATTCGTCACGTAATAAGGCTGCAATTCCTGTTTCTAATCGTCCTAGCATATTCAGGTTTTGGACAAGATATTTTGTTTCCGCTAAATCGTGATGTCAATACCCGTATAGAACCATTTCTAAATTCAACCGATGCATCTTTTCATTCGTCTGTTAAACCATTTTTAACGACAGATTTAAAAAGAGTGATGAATTTGGATTCTGTATTCATGCCTATTCATCCAAATTCAAAATTTTATAAAGCATGGATTGGAAGAAAACTATCATCTGAGCATTTATTGTATGTGGATACTGACGATATTAAGCTTTCAGTGGATCCAATTTTTAATTTTCAAATTGGAAAAGAAAGAAATAATTTAAATTCCCTTTTTGTAAATACGAAAGGGGTTTTAGTTCAAGGGAGTGTTCATGATAAATTTTATTTCTATAGTGGTTTTCATGAAAATCAAGCAAGGTATGCAACTTATATAGACAGTACTGTACACTTGTTTAATGTAGTTCCCGGACAAGGAATAGTAAAATATTTGCCGAAGCAACAATTTGATTTTTCACAATCCATTGGAGGAATAGGTTATATTCTAGACAAGCATTTTGATTTCTTATTAGCACAGGATAAAAATTTTATCGGTGATGGATATCGATCTTTATTATTGTCTGATAACTCTTATAGCTATCCGTTTCTGAAAATAAATATGACTTTTTGGAAATTTCGTTACACTGTTATTTATGCAGTGTTTCGTGATTTGCAACAGAGTATTGATCCGAATGTTGGTTTTTATAAAAAGTATAATACCACACATAACCTAGATTTAAATCTTGGCAAGAAAAATAAAATTTCCGTCAGCATTTTTGAAACAGTTATGTGGAAGCCGGCGGCTTCTAGAGGATATGAATTGGCTTATTTAAATCCAGTGTTATTTATTCGCCCTGTTGAAAATTCCTTAGGCTCACCCGACAATGTACTTTTAGGATCTAATATTAAGTGGAAAATTAATAAGCTGAATACAATCTACTCACAAATTATGCTCGATGAATTTTTACTCAATGAAGTAAGATCTGGAAGCGGTTGGTGGGGAAATAAACAAGGAGTTCAATTCGGTTTTAAATCTGCATCCATCTTCGGAATTAAAAATTTAAATATTCAGTCTGAATTGAATGCTGTTCGACCTTATACTTATTCACATCGAACTTCTGAACAAAGCTATTCTCACTTTAATCAAGCGCTCGCTCATCCATTGGGATCCAATTTCTTGGAATCTATCTCATTCGTCAATTACAGATATAAAAATTGGTTTGGTGAAATGAAAGTTCAGTACGCTCAAATGGGTAGAGATACTGGTGGAATTAATTTGGGTAATAATATCTTTCAAAGTTATGACACGAGGAATACTGAGTATGGCCATTATTTTTTTGATGGATTAAAAAGCACGCTTACGACAATAGATTTACGCTTGAATTATTTAGTTAATCAAAAAACTAATTTGGTAATTGAAGCAGGCATTACGATGAGAAATTTTAAAAACAGTATTCAAAATGATCGCTCTACTGTAGTCTATTTTGGAATCCGTACTTCTTTAGAAAACTATTATTTTGATTATTAAAAAATGAATCTAACAATTAGTTTTCTTATTTCATTTTTTGTTGCATTGGCGTCCATTCCGTCCATAATTCGGATCGCCAGTAAAATGCAATTATTTGATGAACCGAATGAACGTAAACTTCATGTTAAACGAACTCCACTACTTGGCGGCGTCGCAGTTTTTGCTGCTATGCTTTTCAGTTTTACGATTTCTGCCGCTCCTTATTTTGAGAAACAGCATGTCTTTATTATCGCTGCATTAATTTTAATCTTTTTCTTTGGATTAAGAGATGATATAGCTGAACTGGCGCCAGTAAAAAAATTATCAGGGCAAATATTAGCTGCTGTAATCATCATTGTTTTTTGTGATATTCGTTTAAGTTCTTTGCATGGATTGTTTGGAATTCATCAGTTGGATTATTCCACTTCGTTTATTCTAACTTTAGTTGGATTCATCTTCATTGTCAATAGTTATAATTTGATTGATGGAATTGATGGACTGGCAAGTGGTCTTGGCGTAATTGCTTCATCAACTTTTGCTGTTCTCTTTTATAAATATAATGATGGTTTGATGTGCATTCTATCTCTAGCTCTCGCTGGAGCTTTGATTGGCTTTATGCCATACAATTTTTATAAGGCAAAAATATTTTTAGGAGATACTGGTACAATGACAATAGGATTCGTATTGGCAATTTTTTCTTTTCGATTTATTGAAATTTCTAAATTCTCTTCAATCAATCTGCCATTTGATTATCATTCTGCGCCAGTTATAATTTTTTCAATTTTAGTTATTCCACTCATAGATACGATTCGTGTTTTCGTACTCCGAATCTTTAAAAAGCAATCGCCATTTATCGCTGATAGAAATCATATTCATCATCGATTACTATCATTGGGGCTGTCTGTCAAACAATCTTGTGTCTTACTTTATCTTGTCAATATTCTGTTTATCCTATCAGCTTGGTGGATTAGGCTCATCGATTCTGCCAATTTCTTGTATATTCTAGTTCTTTTAGCTCTTATTCTGACTCAATTGCCAATGATCCTTTTGAGATATAAAAAGTCTCGTCAAATCATTTGA
>JANLRG010000830.1:0-3384 GCA_031361545.1 Bacteroidota bacterium | reverse complement strand
GAAAAAAGCCACCGATAAAATTTTCCCCAAAAAAAAATCCTGCCAAAGCAGGACGTTTTTTCAAGCGCGGAGAAAGAGGGATTCGAACCCCCGGACCTATTACAGTCAACAGTTTTCAAGACTGCCGCAATCGACCGCTCTGCCATTTCTCCGCGACAAAAGTAAAATAAATTCTTTTCTTTCAAATGCTAAATGCTCTTATTTCTTGCATTTATTTATATTTTTTAGACATTCTTCCTTTGTTGGTTGAATATCAATACTAAATTTGTCATTCTCTATGCAAGAAAAAAAATCGATTACCTCGCCTTTCAACATTATTGTAATTGTGGCGGCCCTCGGATATTTCGTAGATATCTACGACCTTATTCTGTTTCAAGTAATTAAGAATCCTTCTCTCGAATCGATGGGTCTATCCGGCCAAGATTTGACCGACGCTGGATTGAGTTTGATGAACTGGCAAATGATTGGTATGCTGATCGGGGGAATTCTTTGGGGTGTTTTGGGCGACAGAAAGGGTCGGGTTTCTGTCCTCTTCGGATCTATTCTCTTATACTCCTTCGCAAACCTGATGAATGCCTTCGTCACTGATCTGCATTCGTACGCACTTCTACGTTGCGTAGCTGGTATTGGCCTCGCCGGTGAACTCGGAGCTGGGATTACTTTAGTAAGTGAAACGATGTCACAAAAACATCGTGGCTATGGAACAATGATCGTAGTCTCGTTTGGTGTACTCGGCGCCGTTGCAGCCAACTTGGTCGCTAGAAATGGCGGTATGTTTACGGGGTTGCTCAACCAAATGACTGACCACCAACTTATGAATTGGCAAGTGGCTTACATCATTGGTGGAATACTCGGACTCTTTTTGTTAATCCTTCGCTTTGGTGCTTATGAAAGTCACATGTACCGATCTCTGGAAGTGGATGTAGTCTCGAAGGGGAATTTCTTTAAACTCTTTACCGAAAAAGAAAGACGTAAAAAATATTTTAACTGCATCGCAATTGGTGTTCCAATCTGGTTTATGATTGGGATTTTGATTGCGTTGGCAAAGGACATCTGCGCCGAAAAAGGAATCACCAATGTGAATACGGGAAATGCTGTCATGTTCTTTTATCTCGGAACTTCTTTTGGTGATTTACTCAGTGGGTACTTAAGTCAGGTCTTCAAAAGCAGAAAGCGAATCGTTTTCGTTTACCTAATTTTAACAGCTGTGTTTTTTCCGCTCTATTTATTTGTCCATAATATAAATCCGGTTTCCTTCTATTGGATTTGCGCTTTACTCGGTTTAGCGGCTGGTTATTGGGCTGTATTTATTACGATTGCTTCTGAACAATTTGGAACAAACATCCGCTCAACAGTGACCACAACCGTCCCGAATTTTGTGAGAGGGTCTTTGGTTTTACTTACTTTCATTCTTACTTTTTTCAGAAAATCGATTGGTTTATCTTTGGTTGATAGTTGCGTAGTTGTTGGAGTAATTTCTATTTCCTTAGCATTTTATGCTTTAAGTAGAATGAAGGAAACTTATGATAAAGAATTGAATTACATTGAAATAATGTAATCATTTAAAGTTTAAGAATATGAAAAAAGAACGGATCTTGGTAATCGGTGCTTCTGAAAATACGGAGCGTTATTCAAATAAAGCAATCAAAAGTTTGTTACGCCATAACTACCACGTAGCTGCTTTGGGTCTTCGTAAAGGTCAGGTCGAAGGAGTTCCAATCGATGTGGACCAACCTGATTATTCAGATATCGACACGGTCACAATGTATCTTTCTGTACACAACCAGGCTGCCTTGTATCATTATATTCTTTCCCTAAAACCTCGAAGAATTATCTACAATCCGGGTGCTGAAAATCGTGAGTTGGAGGTATTAGCAGAAAAAGCTGGTATCGAAAATGTAGAAGCTTGTACGTTGGTTTTACTCAGCACGGGTCAATTTTAGTTTGATCAGCGATTACATGATTTCATGAATATGGAATTGTAAAGTTGCTTTCCCAAAACAAGGAATAAAAAAAAGACCACCTTATTAATAGGGCGGTCTTTCAAAAAATATTTTTTAAAATATTATGATTTTCTCTCTTCGATACGAGCTTTCTTTCCGCTGATTCCGCGAAGATAGAAGATACGTGCACGACGAACGATACCACGCTTGTCAACAACAATTTTGTCAATTTTTGGAGAAGCCAAAGGGAAGATACGCTCAACACCAACACCGTTTGAAATCTTACGAACGGTAAAAGTCTGCGTAACGCCGCTTCCTTTTCGTTGTAATACGACACCTTGATATTGCTGGATACGCTCTTTATTTCCCTCGATAATTTTGTAGAATACAGTTACTGTATCACCCGCTTTAAATTCTGGAGTTTCGCGTTTTTCGTTAATCGATTCTTCCGCAAATTTCACTAAGTCCATGATAATGATAGTTTTCGAATCGGTTCAGCCCGAAATCGGAGGGCAAATATAGGGAATTATTCAAAACATCAAACAAATTTTTCATTGATTTTTCAATAATTCAGGTCTTCTTTCTTGTGTACGGCGGATAGATTCTTCATGTCGCCATTTATCGATTTCTGCTGAGTGTCCAGAGAGTAAAACATCAGGAACTTTCAACCCTCTAAACTCGGCTGGTCGAGTATAAACGGGAGGAGCAAGTAGATTATCTTGAAAGCTATCTGACAATGCGGAACTTTCGTCATTCAACACACCAGGTATTAGTCGGATGATGGCATCGGCAATGACCGCCGCTGCTAATTCTCCGCCAGATAAAACATAGTTTCCGATAGATATTTCTTTGGTAATAAATTCTGCTCTCACCCTTTCATCAATTCCTTTGTAGTGGCCGCATAAAATGAGTAGATTTTTCTCAAGTGATAGTTGATTGGCAAGTGGCTGATCAAACAAAATTCCATCGGGACTCATGTAAATTATTTCATCGTAGGTTCTCTGAGAAGATAACTCTTCAATGCAAGCAACAATTGGTTCTATCATCATCACCATTCCGGCTCCTCCGCCATAAGGATAATCATCAACCGATTTATGTTTGCTCAAAGACCAGTCTCTGATATTATGAACGTGCACTTCTGCTAATCCGGATGCAATGGCTCGCTTAAGAATAGAGTGGGAGAAAGGGCCACTCAATAAATCGGGAACTACTGATAGTATATCTATTCTCATTTAATATTTGAAATGTGTAATTCTAAAAGTGAAATAGCTGCTTTTTGTTGAACCAATTCTTCCTTCGCTTGCGGAATTAATTCCTCATTCGTTTTGTCAATTTCTTTCTGTATGCTGCGATTTTCTTTTTCTAATTTTGATATTTTAGAATGATATGATTCATTTGTACTAATCATTTTAATTTTTTCTTTCTCCATCGATTTCAGTTT
>JANLRG010000712.1:0-3763 GCA_031361545.1 Bacteroidota bacterium | reverse complement strand
GGATTGGAAAGGCTATCAAAAAGATATAGTCAATGATACAACTCAACGGTTTATCGCTTTACCGTCTATTTCTGATGGTCAATTCCTTTTCACCCAACATATTTTACACCAATTAAGCGATACGGGTTTATCTATCGTTGTTCACAATGGTTCTACTTTGTTTAGTGGGGATGCGGGTAGCGGAGAGAGCAATATTAGAAAGTATTTCTTTGACAAAGATTATGTTGAAGCCCTTATTCAAATGCCGACTGATGAGTTTTTCAATACGGGTATTTACACGTATTTATGGGTTTTCAATAAAAATAAAGCCGCAAACCGCAAAGACAAAGTGATTCTGATCAATGCCAGTGAGCAATTCAAGCCGCTTAAAAAAAGTAGGGGTAAAAAGCGTAAGGAAATGGACGCTGAAAATCAGGCGTTCATCGTACAGACTTTGACAGATTTTAAAGATACCGACACCGCTAAAGTGTTTGACAAATGGCATTTTTATTTTAATAAGCAAGCCATTATGCTGACTAATGTAGATGAAAATTGTAAAACCTTTGAAGACCAATTACCTTTAAAAACCAAACCTGATGGTGAAGTATCAAGAGCCAAATCTATTAAACTGAAACCCCTCAGTATTGAGCAGTCAGATGAAGAAAATAATATCTTTATCACTGATTTTGAAATATCTGCTTTTGATAAAACCCAATTCAAAAGTCTATTGGATTCTTTTGAAAATGGTGTAAAACCCCTTATTGCTGAACTGGATTATAAAGAAAAGGATTTAAAAGTCAAATGCGATAAGGTCACTTATTGGTACGATGCCGATAAAGAAACCCTTATTGAAGAATTAAAAGGCAAGCAAACAGAGTTAGGTTGTGGTAAAATTCTTGTAAAAACGGCTTACAAAAAAGCTAAAAAAAGCGAAGGTGATTATATAGACATCTCGGTTGAGTTGACGCCCGATTATCAAAAAGATTATGAAATCATCCCGTATTCGCCCGATGAAGCCGAAAACGAAAAACGCATAGTGGATTTTATGGCGCAATACATCACCAAACCTTTTGAGTATTTGGATAATACCATTGGCGTTGAAATCAATTTCAATAAAGTCTTTTATAAGCCCGAAATACTGAGGGGGGTAGCTGATATTGTATCAGATTTGAAATCATTGGAAACCGAATTGGCTCAACTTGAAAATGAATTGGCTTTATAAATCTTTAAACTTGAAAAATGAATAAAACATTTAATTACTACTGTGATGAAAGTACGCATTTAGAGCGTGATAGTATGCCCTATATGCTCATTTCTTATGTCTGTGTTCCCATCAATCAGGTAAGGGCACATTCAGCCTATATTAAACGACTGAAAGAAAAATACTATTTTAAAGGAGAAATAAAATGGTCAAATGTGTCAAAATCCCAGTATCCATTTTATTCTGAACTGATAGAATATTTTTTTGGTATGGACATAAATTTTAGAGCCGTAGTTATAGAAAAAAAGAAGATTGACAATACTAAAGAAGGTTTTAGTTACGATGATTTTTACTTTAAAATGTATTGGCAGTTACTTTATCACAAAATGGATTTAGAACATTCTCACAATATTTATTTGGACATAAAAGATACTTGCAGTGCTAAAAAAATTGAAAAACTGGGAACAATATTGAAAGTACATTTTGATAAAATTCGCACTATACAGCCTATTCACTCTTACGAAAGTAATTTGATGCAATTGACTGATCTTTTAATGGGTGCAATCAATTATAATTTAAGAGGACTGAACAAAGTAATAGCTAAAACTCAATTAATAGAAAAGATAAAAAAACAATCAGGTATGGCACTTGATAATTCGACAAGAAAAAGCGAAAATAAATTCAACCTCTTTTTCATTGACTTAAATTCCGAAAAATAAGCTATGCCACTGAATCTACTCAAAACTTACCCTCAATTGTTAGAGATTGATTTTTTGAATGAAACAGCAAGAACCATCTCTTTGAAAGGTGTTTTTAAACGTGATATTGAGGAAAACGAATTGCTCAATTTTAGAGGAAAGAAAATACGCCCTATTAAAGGAGAAGAACCTGCTATGCAATTACTACTAAGGCACTTGACAACAGTAGAAATAAAAGTGGAAGAAGCTGGTGTTAAAACTTATACAAAACGTGTCTATGAACCTGACCGTTCCAAACGATTGCATTGGGTAAAATACCATATTGAAGAAACTAAAAAAGAAGATATGGCGGTCTTTAGCATTGAGGAGCGTATTGATGGAGAAGATAGAATCAGGACTTATATTTATGATTTGCCACAAAAATATGTCATTGTTTTAGACCCTCAACGCAGTAAGCGTGACTATACCCTTATTACTGCTTATTATCTAAATCAAGATTATGGTGAAAAACAAATGAAAAAGAAATTGAAAAAAAGACTGCCTGACATATATTAAAAACCGCAGGGGACGGTACACATCATGGTGTATCGCCCCCCGAAACTCCTTCTTCCTAATATGGTAAGATGAGCAGTGCAAAGATATAAGCTATTTACCTAAAACAAAATATTATTTTGGTGTAAATATTATATTTATTTTTTCTTAAATTATATGACAAATATTTCAGCCTTTATTTTGCATTTAAATCCTATTCTTAAAACGTGCCAAATTTTATTTTGTTGTGAATTATATGTCATTCATTGACAACAACTCTATTTTTATTAAATCTTTAACTTTATGACTTTAAAGCAATACGAAAATTATAAACCTTCGGGCGTGGAATGGTTAGGAGAGATTCCTGAAAACTGGGAGATATTGAGAGTAAAGGATATTTTAAATGTATTTGTACCTCAAAGAGATAAGCCTCAATTGGGAGATAATGGATTTGCATGGGTTACATTGGAGTATTTAAAAGGAGGAGTTTTGAATTTAAATGAAGTTGTTTTTGCAGTTTCTAAAGAAGAAATTATTGATAAGAAAATAAGATTGGTTCCTACATTTTCTGTTTTGGCATCTTGCGTTGGAGAATTTTCAATTACTGCAATAAATTTAAAGCCTGTTGTTATCAATCAACAAATTCAAGCATTTACAAATTTTAAGAAATTGAACATTTATTTTTTCAATTACAAAATACAATCAAGTGTCTATAAAAGTTATTATAATAGTATTGCCTCTGAAACTACTTTAAAATATTTGAATAAGGATAAATTTTTACTAACTCCGATTCTTTTTCCACTTTTGTCAGAACAAAAGGAAATAGCCCACTACCTCGACCAAAAAACCACCGCCATAGACCGCAAAATAGACTTACTTGAAAAAAAGATAGACCGCTATCAAGCCCTTCGCAAAAGCCTTATCAATGAAACCGTATGCCGTGGCTTGGATAAATCTGTCAAACTAAAAGACAGTGGCATTGAGTGGATTGGGCAAGTGCCTGAACATTGGGCGGTGAAAAGGTTGAAGGATATAAATGAAATAAAACGAGGAGCATCTCCAAGACCAATTGATGACCCTATTTATTTTGATGATAATGGAGAGTTTTCTTGGGTTAGAATAGCTGATTTAACAGCAAGTGAAAGGTATTTGGAAATGACAAAAGAAAAATTGTCTGTATTAGGAGCTTCTTTAAGTGTAAAAAGATACCCAAATGATTTTATATTAAGTATTGCAGGAACGGTAGGCAAACCCATGATTACAAAGATAAAATGTTGTATTCATGACGGTTTTGTTTGGTTTCCTAATTTAAAACTCAATTCCGAGTTTTTATATTATATATTTTCGACGGGCT
>JANLRG010000697.1:0-40571 GCA_031361545.1 Bacteroidota bacterium | reverse complement strand
GCAAACAAATGTTCAATCACGCAATAACTTAGGGAAAAAAATATTCAACATTTGCCATTTCAATATTACTGGACAAACTCCAAATCCTATAACCGCAATTCCTTCAACATTAACTCCTATAAATCCGATTAATCAAAACACTGCAACAATAACCCGCAAGTTAACTTTTAGTGCTGCGGGAAATAATTGCCCTCCAAATGCCTATGGCTGCGGATGGATTAACAATCAATTTTATAATTATAACCGCATTGATTATAGAGTACAACAAAATGCAACAGAAATTTGGGAGCTTCAAAATAATTCGAGTATCGGACATC
The DNA here is from genome assembly GCA_031361545.1 of Bacteroidota bacterium. Taxonomy (GTDB): domain Bacteria; phylum Bacteroidota; class Bacteroidia; order AKYH767-A; family 2013-40CM-41-45; genus JADKIH01. The sequence goes on along the minus strand of JANLRG010000697.1, from coordinate 40,254 downwards.
CTTTTCATATTCATGATGTAAGTTTTAATCTTATTAGCGGAAGCAGCTATAGCGGTGGCGGTGGCAGTGGTGGCTCTTCTGTATCGCCTGCAAATGCAGGATGGAAAGATGTGGTATTTGTGCCGGCATGGCAAACCATGAGGTTTATTGCAAAGTTTGAAGACAATTGCGACAGTATTCATCCTTTCATGTACCATTGCCATATTTTATATCATGAGGATGCAGGAATGATGGGACAATTTGTTGTTGGAAATTGTAATGTTCCTTTACGAAGAGCAAACCCCGCGGAAATAAATTCTGATTTAGAAATTCCTGAGTTTACTATTTTCCCGAATCCGGCAAAAGATAGAATTTATGTTGCACTGAACGATCCTTCCCGTGGAGTTTATTATATCACTGTTATGGATGCTGTTGGAAGAACCATCTATATGTTGCCGCGCCCCGAAGTTCAAAATGGAATTGATATATCCTTTTTACATGCTGGTGTTTATTCCATCATTTTACAGGATGAGAAATACAAACTAACCCGTGTAAAACAATTTATTGTTAATTAACATAATCAGAAATAAAAATATAATCAGATGCGCTACGGCAACAAGTTACTTTTTTTAATTGCTATCATTTTACTGTGCGGATTCACAATTTTACAGCCGAAAACTGTTGATGATTTTAAATTGAAAAATACGGATGGTGAATGGATATCATTAAAAAATTATCCCAATGCAAAAGGATTTATTATTGTCTTTACTTGTAACCATTGTCCTTTTGCGAAACAATATCCCGAAAGATTAAATGCGCTAAGTAAAAAATACAAGGCACTCGACATTCCATTAATTGCAATCAGTAGTACGGACACACTGATGTACGCAGAGGATACTTATGATAATATGATTGAAACAGCAAAACAACATCATTTCGACTTTCCATATTTGCAAGACGATACACAATCAGTTGGTAAAAAATTTGGTGCACAAAAAACACCTCATGCTTTTGTAATCTGGAAAGAAAATAATTTATGGAGCATTAAATACAACGGTGCTATTGATGATAACGGTGGAGAACCCACTAAAGTTATTCACGATTACATTAGTGATGCGGTCAATAGTTTATTAGAGGGGAAAAAAGTAGCCGTAACCGAAACCAAATCTATTGGCTGCCAGATTCATTATCGTAATTAATAATATTTATAAAATCCCCAACTAAGAGGTTGTCCCTTGGACAGCTAACTTGTAGTTCGTTCCCCGCTGCTAACATTTACAACTTACCAATGAACCACACTACCATTAAAATGCCAGTGCAGTCCGACAACATACATGCCTAAAAAATCGAAGTACCAAACTGCATGCATAATTTGGAACGACAGAACTTGGATTGATCAGTCGAGTATTCCGATAACATCAGATCAAAAGAAATAAAAAAAAGAAGGGCTTTGTTCGGTAATCAAAGAGTTGTGCTTCTAACAAACAGTGACTCGTCCTGAAAAAAGTTTACTCAGTTGCACCTTGAACGAGCAGTAGCACGAATGCCAACTCACGGAAATATTTTTTCCAGCTTTGTATTGTTTGCTATATTACTTTCAACTTTAGTTGATGTAAATTTAAATTCATAGAACATGATCTTATTTTCCTATTTTACACTATGATAGATTTATTTCCTCCTGAAAATCAAATTCAGTATGTCACGAATTTTCTGGACTTGATTTCTACGCCATTTCAAGGAGAGATGAATGCGATTTGTTGGAGTCGTAATCTAAATGGTGATTTTTCTGAAATCGTTAGAAAGGTAGAACTAAATGGAAATATCGCGACCATTGAAGAAGAAGAACTTCGTGAACTTAAGTTAAGTGAACAAGGGCAACTTGCTCGTGAAGTTATTTTAAATGATTTTAAAAAGTTAAAAGCTTATGGTTCATCTCCAATCCTCAATGTAATCAAGTATTATGATAGGGATGATGCCGTCTCGTTTTTTCCTACGGATGTTTATTCTTTTCACGTAGATCGCTCTCCGATACCGATCGATACTTTTTTATGCACTTACTATGGCGAGTCGAGTGAAATATTGCCGAATTCACAAGGCAAAATGAAATTGGATGTTCCAGAAATCCGCGACGAACTCAAAAAATTATATGTCGGAACAGAAGAAGGTTTTGAGTCATTCTTAACTGAACATTTCTTTGATCTACACTATCAAGCAAAACCGAATGCACGACCAATTAGTTTGGGCCAAGGTCATTTGTGGAAGTTGGCAGTGGATCATCCGGAAAGTAAAGTTCCTCCTTGTATTCACCGCGCCCCAAAAGAAAAATCTGGACAGAAAAGGTTGTTGATGATTTGTTGAATTCTACATGCGCGTTGTGATTTTCTATTCGTAAATAAATTAATAGATACCATTATCTTCAATTTACAATTCTCAATTTACGATCTTAAATTTTCCATTATTACTTATTCCTTTTGAACTTCGAACCTAGAACTTTGAACCTAGAACCTTGAACTTATAAAAAAGTTAACTCAAATACTTCCCCACAATCGGCAATCGTCTTCCTTGTCCGAATGCTTTTGGAGATACGCGAAGTATTGGTGGAGTTTGATATCGTTTGTATTCGTTGGTATTCACCATTTTTAAAACTCTTTTAACAAGTGCTTCATCGAAACCTAAAGCGATTATTTCTGAAGGGCCTTTTCTTTTTTCAATGTATTCAAAAAGGACTCGATCAAGAATGTCGTATTCGGGAAGTGAGTCAGAATCTTTTTGGTTGGGCCGCAGCTCAGCAGATGGTGGTTTAGTTAAAATGTTTTCTGGAATGATAACTTTCTCTCGATTGATATAACGGCACAATTCAAAAACCTGTGTTTTGTAAAGGTCTCCGATCACAGAAATTCCACCACACATATCTCCATACAATGTTCCATAGCCCACAGCGACTTCACTCTTATTGGAAGTGTTTAGAAGAATGTATCCGAATTTATTTGACTCTGCCATTAAGAGGGCTCCTCTGATTCTAGCTTGTAAATTTTCTTCAGCAACATTAAAAGGCAAATCTTTGAAAAATGGTTTTAAAGATGAAAAGTATTGATCAAGAATATTTTTTATTGGAATCACATCGTGTGTTACGCCAAGAGTTTTCAATAGAACGAGAGAGTCATCGATAGAGCCAGAAGAAGAATATTCAGAAGGCATTAAGAGCGTATGCACATTTTCACTTCCCAAAGCTTGCGAAGCTAAATAAGTAACTAATGCGGAATCAATTCCTCCACTCAATCCAAGAATTGCTTTCTTGAAATTTTGTTTTGAAAAATAATCGCGAATGCCGAGTACAAGTGCGTCATGAATCCGTTGGATCGAAGTTGATTCAATTTGATTTTCTTTTTTTGATTCAACTAATGAAATATTTTTTTCCTTCGTTTCAAAATTCAGAATGATATAATCTTCTTTGAAATAATTTAGTTCATAAATAATTTCGCCGGAAGAATTCATTGCTAAACTTCCTCCATCAAAAATCAATTCTGTTTGTGCACCGACGTGATTCACATAAACGAGCGGTAAATTATATTTGAGCGTGTTCCTTTTGAGAATGGCTTTGCGTTGCTCAGCGTGACGATAATCGAAAGGCGATGCAGCAATGTTAATCATCAACTCTGGTTTTTCATCGATCAGCGTATCCATTGGAGAAGAAATATACATAGGATCATCCTCAATGTTCCAAAGATCTTCGCAGATGGTCAAAGCTATTTTAGTTCCGTTGACATCAATACATTTAAAATCGCGGCCCGGTTCGAAGTAACGGTATTCGTCAAAGATGTCGTAGTTGGGGAGTAAAGCTTTGTGTATTTCACTTTCAATTTTTCCATTTTGCAAAAGTAAAGCTGCATTGAAAAGATTTTTGCCTTCTATGTTTTTGTTTTTTGTTGGAAGTCCTACAATGGCAGAAATACCAATACAATTTTTCGCAATCTCAATGGCTGATAAATAACATTTCGAAATAAAATCTTCAAACTCTAAAAAGTCACGCGGCGGATAAGCACATACATTGAGTTCGGAAAAAACGACTAAGTCGACTTTATTTTTTTTGGACTGCGAAATTATTTCGTTGATTCGAACGACATTTTTTTCAAAATCGCCAATCACATAGTTGAGTTGAGCAAGGGCAATACGCATAAGATCTCATTTTTTGAAAAGGTTTTCAAAGGTAATATTTTTAAAGCAAACAGATTCTGTAATCGAGGATACTTAGAGTTGTCAAAAAATAGTTATTTTATAAGTACAAGAGATGTTTTTCAAAAATTAAATCAAAAAAATAACCCCTACCTTTTATCAAAGCAGAGGCTATTTCAAATGTCTTAGTTTTTAAAACAAAAGACCAATGGTTAATGCAAGATAGTTGCTGTTTACTTTATATTCAGTGCGATCATCGACATCTAAAAATCCATTGTTAAATTGAAGTCCGGCCAACAGAACAGTAGATCCACTCAGTGTATATTCAACACCGCCACCGATTACCATCGATAAGTTTAGCGTATTGATATTAGAACTGATGTCAACTTTTGAACTTTCAAAAGTAGTGACAGCACCAGTTGTTTTGTCTTGAGTAGAAGATTTGAAATCGTTTCTAGCTCTGATATTTATGCCAGGTGCTAAACCCGCCTGTAGATAATAAGTTAGATATCCAATTTCATTTGTTTTTAATTTTAAAGTAATTGGAACTTCAACATATTGAAGCGTGATGGAGTTGTCTGTAATAGTTGTAGCTAAATCTCCATTCAAGAAAACTGATTCTTCTGTTGAACGAGTTTTGCCACCGCGATAGGTCACATCAATGCCCGTTGCAAATGAATAGTTGTCAGAAAATTTAAATTCGGTGATCAGCCCATAGGTAAATCCGAATTTCGAGCCGTTGCTTACTAATCCTTTAGAATCTGTTCTCAGCCAAGCCAATGATGGGGCAGCTTTTAATCCAAAGTGTAGCCCGTTGTTTGTGACAGCCTTTGCATCTACAATTAAGATGGTAAGCATTAAAAGAGTTATTAGTTTTTTCATGGTATATTTTTTTGTTGAATTAGCGTTTAGTAGTAAGAAACTTGATATTTTTGCTAGAAATTTCCACAATGGTAACTAAAATATTATTCCCTTGCGTTACAAAATAGTCTTGGTTATTTACACAATGTTGTTGATTACATCTTGTACCCAACATTCAAAAACTCCTGATGTTTCGGCGGTTCCGGTTGAGTTGACTGTTAATCGTTTCGAGACGGACCTTTTTCAACTGGACGTACAACATCCTAAAGAATCAATTGCGAAATTAAAAGCCAAGTATGGTGAGTTTTTTGATCTCTATCTATTTCAGATTACATCATTGGGGTCAAAGGATAGTTCAATAATGCAAGAACGATTACTCTCATTTGTAGAAGATACTAATTTTAGAGCAGTTTTTTCAGATTGTCAGAAAACATTTACAGATTTTTCGGAAGAGAAAATAGGTCTCACAAAAGCATTTCAGTTTTATAAATATTTTTTTCCCAATAAAACTGTTCCGCAAGTTGTAACCTTAATTTCTGGCTTTTCATACCCGATTGTTTGTGATTCATTTCATATAGGAATAAGTCTAGACATGTATTTAGGAAAAGATTATCGATTTTATAACACATTAGAACCGCCATTGCCCAACTATTTGAGAGCACAAATGGTGAAAGAGAATGTTGTGGTGGATGCAATGAAGGGCTGGGCTTTGAGCGATTATCAGGTCGATGAATCGGTTGCAAATGTAATGATGAAGATAGTGAGTGATGGAAGAATAGTTTTATTTTTAGAAAAAGTGCTTCCAGAAGTGAGTGTAGAAAAACGGTTAGGGATTTCGAAGACTCAGTTAGAATGGTGTCAAAAAAATGAAAAAAACATTTGGCAATTTTTCATTCAGAACAAATTACTTTTCAGTGCAGATCCGAACATCCTTTCTAAATATACGAATGAAGGGCCAACAACCAATGGTTTTCCTAGCGAATCGCCGGGGAATATTGGAAAGTATATCGGTTGGAAAATTGTTCAGGCGTATGAGAAGAAATTTCCTAATGTGGATTTGCAAAAACTAATGGAAGAAAAAGATCTTGTTAAAATCTATCAACAATCGAATTATAAACCCGAATGATTAGAGTGCAGTTGTTGATTTTAAAAAGTCCTCTGCAAATTTTTTAATTTTTCCAGCATTCTCAGTGTCATTGGTAGCTCTTGTATAAGTGTCAGCCATAGTGACAAAATTTTCATAGAAAAATCTTTTCATGTCATCGACTAACATATCCTTCGTCCAAAGATCAATTCTCAAAGTAGTATTGTCTTTCGGATCCCAGATACTCATCATAACAGCATTACAAGGTTTTAATCCGTTCATTCCACTATCCGTCGCTTCCCAGCTAATGTCTTTTGGAATTTTTTCTTCGTCGAGTTCTACCTGAAAGTTTATTTGCGATTTCATGTTTATATTCTTTGCGTTTTATATGAGCGTTTTATTTTTGAGTTGTATAATGCTCTTTTTTTCTATTTCGTCGCCAGCTTATCGATCCATTATCAATATTTCTCAATCTTCAATTCTCAATCTTCAACTTCAATTCTCAATTCTCAATCTTCAATTTTTTCTTTCTCCCTTCTCAATCTTCAATTCTCAATTCTCAATCTTCAATTTTTTCTTTCCCCTTCTTCTTCGGTTTTACAAATTCTACATTAATGCCTTCGATATATCCGAGGATTTCTTCTTTTCCAATATTTTTTTCAGCGGAAGTAATATAAATGGGAGGTAATTGATCCCAGGTTTTTAGTAACTCTTTTTTGTAGAATTCGACAGAAGTGACAACTTGTTGCTTTGATATTTTATCTTGTTTTGTAAAGACCATGGAAAAGGGAATTCCTTTTTCACCTAACCAATTAATAAAAGAGACATCAATTTTTTGTGGTGATAAACGGATATCAATCAAAACAAAAACGTTCATTAAGTTGAGACGAAATTCTAGATAGTCTCTGATCATTTTGTCCCAAGCAACTTTATTGGTTTTAGAAGATCGTGCAAAACCATAGCCTGGTAAATCGACTAAGTACCATTTTTTATCGATGATAAAATGATTTATCAATTGCGTCTTACCCGGAGTCGATGAAGTTTTCGCCAATGACTTCCGATTAGTAATCATATTAATAAGAGAAGATTTCCCCACGTTAGATCGGCCAATAAATGCATACTCTGGCATTTCTGGCGGTGGACATTTTTCATGCGTGGTGTTGCTGCAAATAAATTCAGCTTCTCTAATAATCATGGATCCTCTTATTGGGCTGCAAAGGTAAGATGTTATTGCAAAAAGGAGGCATAAAATAGTTGAATAAGAGATATTTATAAAACAAAATAGTTTGCTTTACAAAGACATCTAATTCGTTGGTTAGTATAATCTTAGTAAAACATCACTAGTTCAAGAAGTAGGAAATGTTTTAGTTAACCAAGTATCTAAAATAGTATTGAATTGGTTGGCCTGTTCCATCATTGGGGCATGACCACACTGGTCGATCCAACTCAATTCGCAATTCGGCAAAAGTTTTTTGAACTCTTCCGCCACTTCAGGTGGAGTGATGGTGTCATTTTTTCCCCAAATCAAGCAAGTTGGTAATTTCATGAATTGAAGATCGTCACTCATATTGTGTCGAATAGCAGATTTGGCTAAAGAGAGAATACGAATTAGTTTTCCTCTGTCATTTACAATTCCAAAGACTTCATCGACTAATTCTTTGGATGCTGATTCAGGATTATAGAAAGTAAGTTCAACTTTTTGTTTGATGAAATTATAGTCTTCACGACGAGGAAAAGTTCCGCCCATTGCATTTTCATAAAGTCCACTACTGCCAGTAAGCACCATGCCCCGAATATTTTCCGGGTGTTTTTTTACATAAACTAATGTTACATGGCCACCGAGTGAGTTGCCAATTAGAATGATGTCTTTATAGTTTTTAAAGGAAATGAAATCGTGAACAAACTCGGCCAATGCTTTCACATTGGTATTTAAAATCGGTAGAGTATAAATGGGCATTAATGGAATGACTATTTGATAGCGGTCAGAAAATTTATCTACCACATCTTTCCAATTGCTAAGTGCTCCGAAGAGACCGTGCAATAGTAATAGGACTGGTCCATTTCCTTCTTCGATGTAATGAAAATTATTCTCTTGCTTAATTTCAAAACTCATAGATTCTTTTTTTTCAAATGTATAAAAAAACAAGTGGAAAATATTGTTATGTATTTGCTTTTTGAAGAGGTCGCTGTTGATTTATTAATAATCTGACCCTGCTCCACGGAATGACAGGAAAATGAGAGTCAAAGAACTTTCGCAAATTTTTCAAAAGTGGAGCAGAATTCGAAGGTTGAGAAATAAAATCCCTCGGGAAACCAGCGCCCACCGTGCGATTCACAAAGTTTTCAACAAAGTGGTAAAAAGTGGTAGGAAGTGGTAAAATTTAATTTACATTAGCGCATTGAAAAAAAGTTAGAATGGCGGGCTTCATTGGTGAATTTCATTGTACTGTAGATGCGAAAGGGCGATTCCTTTTGCCGGGAAGCTTGAAAAAGCAAGTACCGGCAAAAGAGCAAAAGCATTTTGTGATTCATCGTGGAATGGAAAAGCATTTGGTGATGTACACTCGGAAAGAATGGGAAAAATTAAGTGAAGAAGTGAATTCGCTAAATCCTTACATAAAAAAGAACCGTGACTTTCTTCGCAAGTTTAATAATGGTGCTACGCCAGTTGAAGTAGATGGAACAAATCGATTACTGCTACCAAAGACCTTGACAGATTACGCAGGCATCGAAAAAGATATTGTGCTCTTTGCTTACGGAAACCGAATTGAAGTATGGGCTGAATCTGAATATGCGCGAATGATGAAAGATGAATCTGAAAACTTCTCTGACCTAGCCGAAGAGGTAATGGGAAAGAAAAAGAAGGGCAATAGCGATGACGACTTATCATGAGCCTGCTTTACTGAGTGAGTGTATTGACGCTTTGAATATTCAGCCAGATGGTGTGTATGTTGACGTCACTTTTGGTGGCGGCGGACATTCGAGAGAGATTTTGAAACACCTGGGAAAGAATGGCAAGTTGATTTCATTTGATCAGGATGTAGATGCCGTGCAGAATGCGATTAATGATCCAAGATTTGTTTTAGTACATCAGAATTATCGTTTTCTTAAAAAATTTCTTCGCTACTACAAAGTTATTCCGGTCAGTGGAATTTTAGCAGATTTAGGAATTTCATCTTATCAGATTGATGAAGCATCGCGCGGATTTTCTACTCGCTTCGATGCAGAGTTGGATATGAGAATGAATCGTTCGTCAAAAGTGACAGCAGCTTCAATTTTGAATAGCTATTCTGAAGATAAGTTAGTGAAAATATTTTCGCAGTATGGAGAAGTCTTTAATGCAAAAACATTAGCAAAGAAAATAGTTGATTTTAGAAAAGGGGAAAAGTTTAAAAACATAGATCAATTTAAATCGGCGGTTGATTCTTGTGTAGATAAAAAAACAGAGAGTCAATATTTCGCGAAAATATTTCAGGCTTTGCGAATTGAAGTAAACCAAGAGTTGGAATCTCTAAAAGAAATGTTGATGCAATCAAAAGAAGTTCTATCAGCAGGAGGAAGATTAGTAGTGCTCTCTTATCATTCGTTAGAAGATCGATTAGTAAAAAATATAATAGCAAAAGGAATGTTTGAGGGCGAAGTTGAAAAGGATGTATTTGGAAATACAAAAGACAATCCGTTTAAACCAATTAACCGGAAACCGATTGAAGCTTCCCAAGAAGAGATAGCAAGAAATCCACGCTCGAGAAGTGCAAAATTAAGAATAGCAGAAAAAAATTGATTGATGGCAGAGAATAAGAAAAAGGAAAATCAAGAAGTGGAAGACCCTTCGACAGAGGAAAAGTCAGCAGCGCCTTCTAATCCAAAGTCAAGTCGCTCTTCCAAGAGCATTATTCGGTTCAGTGATGTATTCGGAGTCTTTAAGCGAAATGAAATTGCCAAGTCGATGCCATTTGTACTTTTTGTAACTGCTCTAATCATTTTTTATATAGGAAATAGTTATTACGCCGAAAAAATGGTTCGCGATATTGAAAAAACAAAAACGGAATTGAAGGAAAGACGTGCAGAATATATATCGACCATGTCATTGTTAATGATTGAGAGCAAACAATCAGAAGTCGCTAAGGAAATGGCGAAATATGATTTGAAGGAAAGTACAGAGCCACCGCAGAAAATATTTGTTGAACAAAAAAAATCCAAGTAACACGAGATGGAAGTTAAAAAAGATATCATGTGGCGCATCAACATGTCATTCATAGTGATGTTGGTGATGGGCTTGTTGATTTTGGGGCAGATTTTCAAAATTCAATTCATTGAAGGTTCTCATTGGAAAGCTCAAGCTGACAGTTCAAATATTGATTACAGAAAAGTAGACGCGAGTCGCGGAAATATTTTTTCCAGTGACGGCCGGTTAATTAGTACTTCTGTTCCAATCTATGAAGTAAGAATGGACATGAAAGCCGACGGTTTATCAAAAGAGGTTTTCGATGCAAATGTTGATTCACTTGCTCTTTGCTTGTCGCAACTATTTGTTGATAGATCACCAGCCGATTTTAGAAATAGTTTGAGAGAAGCTCGTTCTGCAAATGAGAGATTTTATTTGGTCAGAAGAAATGTGCAGTACCATGAGTTGCAAATGCTGAAGCAATTTCCACTCTTTCGATTAGGAAAATATAAAGGTGGTTTGATGGTCCAACAAAAAGATAAACGCGAATTGTTGTTTCAGAAATTGGCTGCTCGTACAATTGGATATATGCGAGATGTAAAACCTGTTGGCATAGAAGCGTCCTACAATGAGGAATTAAAAGGTATCAGTGGAAAAAGATTGATGCAGAGAATTAGTGGCGGAGTATGGAAGCCATTGAATGATAAAGATGAAATAGAATCGAAAGATGGTAATGATATCATAACAACAATCGATATTAATATTCAAGATGTTGCTGAGAATTCATTGGAAGAACATTTGCGTGAGCACAATGCGGATCATGGTTGTGCAGTACTTATGGAAGTTGCAACAGGAGAAATAAAGGCGATTGCAAATTTAAAGAGAAATGAGAATGGAGATTACATCGAAGATTTTAATTATGTAATTGCTGAAGCTACTGAGCCTGGATCTACTTTCAAAACAGCTTCAATGTTAGCAGCACTCGATGATGGATTAATTGACCCGCATGATACAGTTTTTGTAGGCAATGGATCCAGAGTTTATTCTGATCGAATTATGAAAGATGCACACCCGCCGCATTTTCCAAGACTATCCATTCAGCAAGCTTTTGAAACTTCTTCGAATGTCGGAATTTCTACAGCTATCGTTTCTAGATATTCTAAAAATCCGCAAGCCTTCGTCAATAAAGTAAAGTCGTTCGGATTAGGGAATGTAATCGGATTAGATATTGAGGGCGAAGGACTGCCAAGAGTAAAAAATGTTTCTGCAAAAGACTGGTCTGCAATTTCTCTTCCGTGGATGTCAATTGGCTATGAAACAAAATTAACACCATTGCAGATTTTAACATTCTACAATGGAATTGCAAACAATGGAAAAGTTGTTCGGCCACATTTTGTAAAAGAAATTCAAAGTAATGGCAAGACAATAAAATCATTCGGCGTAGAAGTATTGAAAGATTCACTTGCATCGAAAAACGCTTTAGCTAAGATTCGTCAAATGATGGAGGGCGTTGTTCAGAATGGAAGCGCTAAAGTGTTGAGTACATCTCCCTATAAAGTAGCAGGTAAAACTGGCACTGCACAGATGAGTACGAATAACTTTGGCTATGACAAAACACATCCAACTTATCAAGCTTCATTCGTTGGCTATTTTCCTGCGGATGCTCCAAAGTATTCTTGCATGGTTGTAGTTTATGCTCCTTCTAATGACATGTATTTTGGTGGTGCTGTCGCTGCTCCAATTTTTAAGGACATAGCAGATAAAGTTTACAGTAATCACATTGAATTACACGATAAACTATTGCAAACGGATACAACGATAAATGTGTTGCCAATTGCTAAGGCTGGTCAACAAAAAGATTTGAAAAAGATTTTGGCCGAATTAAATATTTCTAATTATTCAAAAGATAACGATGCAAGTTTTGTTGGAACAGCTATTGAGTCAGATAGAATAATGATGAGTGAAAAAAAAATAAAGGCAGGAATAGCTCCATCAGTGGTTGGAATGGGAATACAAGATGCAATTTACATACTTGAAAACGCTGGTTTACGAGTGAAAATAAATGGAAGAGGCATTGTTGTTCGGCAGTCAATAGACGCTGGAGATGCAATTAAAAAAGGACAAGTTATGATTCTCGATCTGGATATATGAAGTTGCTAAAAGACGTTTTATATAAATCCGGAATCGAATCTGTATCCGGAAGCACCGATGTCAATATTGTTGATGTTTGTTTTGATTCGCGAACTGTTCGTGAAGGATCTTTATTTATCGCTATTCGAGGAACCCAAGTAGATGGTCATGATTTTATTTATTCGGTGGTAGAAAAAGGAGCTGTCGCTATCGTATGTGAGGAATTGCCAGAGACATTGCTAACTGGAATTACCTATGTAAAAGTTTCTAATTCGGCATTAGCACTTTCTCAAATTGCAGGGAACTATTATGATAATCCATCTGAAAAATTAAAATTAGTAGGAGTAACAGGAACCAATGGGAAGACTACAACTGTTACACTTTTATTTAATCTTTTCCGTGGACTAGGTTATTCTGTTGGATTACTTTCTACAGTGAAGAACCAAATTAATGAACAAATCATTCCTGCAACACATACAACGCCCGATCCAATTCAATTGAATGCTATGTTGGCTGCAATGGTTGAGGATGGTTGTGAATATGCATTTATGGAAGTGAGTTCTCATTCTATCGTTCAAAAGAGAATTGCGGGAGTTGTTTTTGCAGGTGGTATTTTTACAAATATTACTCACGATCATTTAGATTATCACAAAACATTTGAGAATTATCTGAAAGCAAAAAAAGAATTTTTCGATACTCTTCCTGCTGATGCTTTTGCCTTGACGAATTTGGATGACAAAAACGGATCAGTAGTTCTACAAAACACAAAAGCAAAAAAATACACCTACGGAATAAAATCAATCGGCGACTTTAAATGCAAAGTAATTGAAAATCATTTTTCAGGATTGCTTTTGAATATGAATAGTCATGAAGTTTTATGTCGGTTAGTTGGAAGTTTTAATGCTTACAATTTAACTGCAGCTTTTGGAGCGGCGGTTTTGTTAGGTAAAGACAAGATAGAAGTGTTGACAATTCTTAGCACACTCTCACCAGTTGAAGGCAGATTCGATTTTGTTACTTCAAGTAGTCTAATAATTGGTGTAGTTGATTATGCACACACTCCCGATGCATTACAAAATGTACTCGATACAATTCGTGATGTAAACAATGGGCAAGGACAAATTATTACAGTGGTCGGTTGTGGTGGCGATAGAGACGAAGAAAAAAGACCGATCATGGCAAAAATTGCTTGCGAGAAAAGTACTAAAGTGATATTGACCAGCGACAATCCGCGTTCGGAAGATCCGGAAAAGATAATTAAGCAGATGGAAAAAGGAATTCCAATGGCTGAGTTAAGAAAGTCTTTGTCGATTACAGATCGTAGAGAAGCAATAAAAGCAGCTGTCTCTTTTGCAAAACCAGGCGATGTGATTTTAGTTGCAGGGAAAGGTCATGAAAAATATCAGGAAATTAAAGGAGTTAGGACACCCTTTGATGATAAGAATATTTTACTCGAGTTATTTAAAATAATGGCTTGATATGTTGTACTATCTATTTCAATACTTACATAACGAATTAAAATTTCCAGGAGCTGGAGTGTTTCAATACATTTCATTTCGTGCTGCCTTAGCTTTAATCACTTCCCTAATTATTTCCACCTTGTTTGGAAAGAAAATTATTGGAGTTCTTTTGAGAAAACAAGTCGGAGAAACTGTTCGCGAACTTGGTTTAGAAGGTCAGAAAGTAAAACAAGGAACACCTACAATGGGTGGCTTAATCATTATTGCTGCAATACTAATTCCAACTTTACTGTTTGCAAGATTGATTAATGTGTATGTCATCATTATGATAGTCACAACTATTTGGTTGGGAATAATTGGCTTCATTGATGACTACATTAAAGTTTTCAAAAAAGATAAAGAAGGATTAGCAGGAAGATTTAAAATTCTAGGGCAAGTCGGTTTAGGTCTGATTATCGGAGCAACAATGTATTGGAATCCGAATGTTGTTGTGAAAGAAAGAATCGCTGTAAAGTCAATTGTTGTTGAACATCACGAGTCGAATGTTATTGACGATATGCGTGCATCAGAAAATGCTCTTTATGCTCCGGTGGCTGTAAAGTCAACTCGGACAACCATTCCATTTATCAAGAATCATGAATTTGATTATGCTTATTTACTAAGGTGGATCGGTCCCCATTACCAAAAATATTCTTGGTTAATTTTTATTCCGTTCGTCATACTCATTATTACAGCTGTTTCAAATGGGGCAAACATTACGGACGGAATTGATGGATTAGCTACAGGAACGAGTGCAATTATAGGGGCTACACTCGGAATACTAGCTTATGTATCAGGTAATACAGTCTTCGCAAATTATCTGAACATTATGTATATCCCTCATGCGGGAGAGCTAGTTGTTTTTATTGCAGCATTTGTTGGAGCGTGTGTAGGTTTCTTATGGTACAATGCTTATCCAGCTCAGGTTTTCATGGGCGACACAGGAAGTTTAGCACTGGGAGGAATCATAGCAGTGTATGCAATTGCAATTAGAAAAGAATTATTAATTCCCATTCTCTGTGGAATATTTTTAATAGAAAATTTATCAGTTGTAATTCAGGTAGGGTATTTCAAATACACGAAAAAGAAATATGGTGAAGGCCGACGAGTTTTTAAAATGTCGCCCTTGCATCACCATTACCAAAAACTAGGCTATCATGAATCCAAAATTGTATCTAGATTTTGGATCTTAGGAATAATGCTAGCCGTACTTACAGTGGTCACTCTCAAACTTCGTTAGTCAATTGAATTTAGAAAATAAAAATAAGAAAATAGTTGTATTGGGCGCCGCTGAAAGTGGTGTCGGTGCTGCTGTGCTTGCAAAAAAGCAAGGCTTCGAAGTTTTTGTTTCTGATAAAGGAATTATCAAAGCGGAGTATCATCAAGTATTGGAACAATATTCAATTTCATTCGAGCAAGAAAATCATACTGAAGAAATAATTTTGTCAGCGACAGAAGTTATTAAGAGTCCTGGAATACCAGAGAAAGCAGATATTCTAAAAAAAATTCGCGCTGCTAAAATTCCAGTCATTAGTGAAATTGAATTTGCTGGAAGGTTCACCAAAGCAAAAATGATTGGAATCACCGGAACAAATGGTAAGACTACAACAACAATGTTGGTATATCACATTTTACAAAAAGCGGGATTGAATGTAGGTCTTGCTGGCAACATCGGAAAAAGTTTTGCCTTGCAAGTAGCAGAGAAAGACTTTGACTATTACGTATTAGAGCTAAGTAGTTTTCAGTTAGATGACATGTATGAATTTAAATGTGACATCGCTATTTTAACAAATATAACCCCTGATCATTTAGACAGATATAATTATGAATTGAAAAATTATGTCATGTCAAAATTCAAAATCGTACAAAACCAAACATCAGAAGATGTATTTATTTATTGTTCCGATGATCAAATTACAATGGAATATCTCCCTACAATAGAAATTAAATCTCAAAAATTACCCTTCTCCATTCGCACAAAATTACAAGTAGGCGCATGGCTGGAAGATCAACAAATCATCATAAACACAAATCAACTTAACCAACCTAACCAACCTAACCAATTTACTATGTTAATACATGAACTAGCCTTACAAGGCAAACACAATCTCTACAATTCTATGGCCGCAGGAATTTCTGCACGTGTGTTAGATCTTCGTAAGGAAGTTATTCGCGAAAGTCTTTCAGATTTTCGTAATGTAGAACATCGTTTAGAATATGTAACTACAGTGCACGGAATAGAATTTGTGAATGATTCGAAAGCTACTAACATTAATTCGACATGGTATGCATTGGAAAGTTTTAACAAGCCAGTTATTTTAATTTTAGGTGGCGTTGATAAAGGAAATGACTATGAAATGCTTCAAGAGCTAGTTAAAGAAAAGGTAAAAGCTATCATTTGTCTTGGAAAAGATAACAAGAAAATAATAAAAGCATTTGGCGGAATGGTAGAAGAAATCGTTGAAGTAGGAACTGCAAGTGAAGCGGTAAAAGAAAGTTACCGCATAGGTAAAAAAGGTGATGTCGTTTTGCTTTCGCCTGCCTGTGCTAGTTTTGATTTATTCGAAAACTATGAAGATCGCGGAAGACAATTTAAAAACGCAGTCAAAGCATTATAAATAAATTCATCTGTCAAGTTATTACCTCTCTCCCAAAAAACCAACACCATGCAGGCTACCTGGCTTGATAAGTATTTCAAAGGCGATCGTACCATCTGGATGATTGTATTTATACTTTCTATATTTTCTCTGCTAGCAGTTTATAGCAGTACTGGAACTCTTGCATATAAATATCAAAGAGGGAATACTGAATATTATTTATTTAAACATCTATTCATACTCATCTTTGGTATTGCATTGATGTATGGAGCGCATTTGGTTCGTTATACATACTATTCTAAAATATCAATTATCGCTTTGATATTTACTGTGCCATTGTTACTCGTCACATTAATGGTTGGGACAAATCTTAACGAAGCAAGCAGATGGTTAACTCTCCCCGGGACTAACATTACATTTCAGACTTCTGATTTTGCAAAACTTGCATTGATAATGTACATAGCAAGAATGTTGTCAAAAAAACAAGATGAGATAAAAAGTTTCAGAACGGCTTTTCTTCCTGTAATTATTCCAGTCTTTATTGTGTGTGGATTAATTTTACCAGCCAACTTTTCCACAGCAGCTGTCGTTTTTATTTCAGCAGTCTATTTAATGTTCATTGGAAGAATTAGTATGAAATACATTGGCGGCATGATAGGGATTGCAATAGCTGCCTTTGCGTTGTTTGTTTTAATCTCATTGGCCATTGGTCACTCAGGAAGAATTGAAACATGGAAAGCTAGAATCGAACGGTTCTCTGGAAAAGAAGACGCCGATAATTACCAATCAGACCAAGCCAAAATTGCTATAGCGAATGGCGGCTTGATTGGAAGATTTCCTGGCAATAGCATTCAACGAAATTTCTTACCTCATCCTTATTCAGATTTTATTTTTGCCATCATCATTGAGGAATATGGATTTATCGGTGGACTATTTATCGTTTTCCTTTATCTGTTATTATTTTTCCGAGTCATTCGATTCATCCATTATAGTCCGATGGCATTTGGAACTTTATTGGCAGCAGGTTGCACATTCATGCTCGTCTTTCAAGCTATGATCAATATGGCAGTGGCCGTTAATTTATTTCCAGTCACTGGACAACCATTGCCAATGCTAAGTATGGGTGGTACGTCTGTTTGGTTTACAAGTATTGCACTGGGAATAGTATTGAGTGTAAGCAGACAAGTTGAGAAAGAGAAAAAAGAAGGAGGGTCTGAACTTGCAACGGCATAGTCTAAAAGTTATCATCAGCGGTGGTGGAACAGGCGGGCACATATTTCCTGCTGTAGCGATTGCTAATGCGCTCAAAAAAATTAATCCGCAAACGGATATTTTGTTTGTCGGAGCTAAAGGCAGAATGGAAATGGAAAAAGTGCCATCCGCCGGGTATAAAATTGTTGGTTTAGATATAAGAGGTTTTCAACGAAGAATTTCTCTTCAGAATCTTTTGTTGCCATTTAAAATTATTGAAAGTGTAGTTAAAGCAAGAATGATTGTAAAAAGTTTTAATCCTGATGTGGCCATTGGAGTAGGAGGTTATGCCTCCGGTCCCTTGCTATTTGCTGCAACCATGATGAATATCCCATCACTCATTCAAGAACAGAATTCTTTTGCAGGAATAACAAATAAACTTCTTTCAAAAAGAGTACAACGAATTTGTGTAGCCTATGATGGAATGGAAAAATATTTTCCATCCGATAAAATTATCATGACAGGAAATCCAATTCGAGAGAACATGGTTAACCTCGCAAATAAGAAAGAAGAAGCTCTGAAATTTTTCAATCTGTCAGGTGATAAAAAAACAATCTTAGTAATTGGTGGAAGTTTAGGTTCACGAACAATCAATCAAAGTATAGCGAAAGGTTTGAATTTATTTGAAGAAAATAATATTCAGCTATTATGGCAAACCGGCAAATCATTTATTGCTTCAGCAAAAAGTTTGACACAACCAAAAAATTCCAAAGGCATTTCATGTTTTGATTTTATTCAGAGAATGGATTTAGCTTATGCAGCATCTGATGTTGTGATTTCACGAGCAGGAGCAAGTTCAGTTTCTGAATTAACAATAGTTGGCAAGCCTTCCATTTTGGTTCCCTCGCCAAATGTCGCCGAAGACCATCAAACGAAAAATGCAATGTCGCTAGTCAATAAAGAAGCAGCCATCTTAGTGAAAGACGGCGATGCATTGGATAATTTGGTTCAAGTTAGTCTTGAGCTTATTTCAGATTTAGCGTTACAAACCAAATTGAAATTAAATATTGAAAAACTGGCGATCAAGGATTCAGCGATGTTAATAGCTGATGAAGTATATAAAATCGTAGAGAATTAAAAATGTTTGACAATAAATCACATATCTATTTTATCGGTATTGGTGGCATTGGTATGTCTGCATTGGCTCGTTACTTTAAGTCGTTAGGGAAAAATGTTGGAGGTTATGATAAAACATCGACACCGCTCACTAATGAGTTAGAAGCGGAAGGAATCGAAATTCATTTCAATGACGATTTGAAATCCGCCCAAAAATTTGCCGGAGATCTTTCAATGAAGGAGGATGTTCTGGTTGTCTACACTCCTGCAATTCCTGCTGACCATTCAGAGTTGATATATTTCAAAGAAAATAATTACGATTTAAAAAAGCGATCAGAAGTTTTAGGAATGATTACGCGGAGTAGTTATACAATTGGAGTAGCGGGAACTCATGGTAAGACAACCACTTCATCGATGGTTGCTCACATTTTAAAGTTTGCAGGACTTAATTGTACAGCATTTCTTGGTGGAATTACGAAGAACTATCAAACTAATTTGCTTTTAGGAAATAGCGATGGTAAAAAATTTACTGTCGTTGAAGCAGATGAATACGACCGATCTTTTCTTGCACTACATCCAGATTTAGCAATTATTACTTCGATGGACGCCGATCACCTAGACATTTATGGGGATCATTCTTACATGATAGAATCGTATCGTTTGTATGCCGAACAAGTTAAACCGGGCGGGTTGCTGATCTATAAAGCTGGTTTGCACTTAACGGATTTGGCCGTCGAGAAGAAAACCTATAGCCTTTCGGAGCAAGCCGATTTCTCTGGCAAGAGCATTCGAATTGAAAACCACAACTACCATTTTGACTGGCAAAGTTTTTCAGATATCATCACCGATTTGCAAAGTCAGATGCCTGGATCACACAATGTAGAAAACGCCATCGCCGCAATTGCTGTTGCCAAGCATTTGGGATTAGAAAATAAGATGATAAAAGAAGCTTTAGCTTCTTATTCAGGAGTGAAGCGAAGATTTGATTATCAGATACGCAACAATGATTGTATTTATATCGATGATTACGCACATCATCCTGAAGAATTAAGAGCCTGCATTTCATCAGTCAAAGAATTATATCCAGGAGAAAAAGTGACTGGCCTATTTCAGCCTCATCTTTATAGTCGCACCAGAGATTTTGTTGATGGATTTGCGGAAAGCTTATCCATGCTTGACTGTTTGATATTACTTGATATTTATCCTGCTCGTGAAAAACCTATTGCAGGTGTAACATCAAAAATAATTTTTGATAAAGTGACGTGTGAGAAATATCAATGTACGAAGGAAGAAGCTTTAAAAATGCTTAGCAATCACACTTCGCAAGTTACCTTAACATTGGGAGCAGGCGACATAGATCAATTAGTACAACCAATTAAAGAGCAGTTATTAAAAAGAGTTATGTCATGATAGAAGAAACAAAGAAGAAAAAAATTGGACGCATCATTGGTTATTCAGCCATTATTGTTGGGTTCTTAGTCTCTGTTGGCTTTGCTAATCATGGACAGGAGGTGATGCCTTGTTCAGATGTTGAAGTAAAAATCATCGATACACTCGGGCATAATTTTGTTAAGGCGAGTGAAATTATGGATTTGGTGCAAAATAAATTTGGATTATTAAAAGGTAAACCTATTAATTCTATTAACATTTCTTTGTTGGAAAAAATCATTAATACTAACCCATATATCAGCAAGGCTGAAGTATTTTCAACCATTGATGGTAAGATCAATATTGAGCTAAAACAAAGGGTGCCGATTGTTCGTGTAGTGAACATGAAAGATGAAAGTTTTTACATTGACGATCAAGGAATATTTATGCCAATGTCTGAAGATTACACAGCTTGTGTAACTGTAGCAAACGGTTTTATATTCGATAAAGAAACTGAAAGAAGTGTAAACGTTTACAATGATAACAACAGAGATACAGTATTAAAAGTTTCAGGGATCGATCAAATATTTCATGTTGCAGATTTTATTTATCACAATGAATTTTGGAATTCGCAGATCGAGCAGATCTATGTGAATGGTGCGGGAGAGATAGAACTTATACCAAGAGTTGGAAGTCAGAATATTATTTTGGGGAATGCCGAGTTATTAGAAAAGAAATTGAATAAGCTATTACTGTTTTACCGAGAGGGATTAAATAAAACAGGATGGAACAAATACAAAACTATCAATCTGAAATACGAAGGTCAGGTTGTTTGCACAAAAAAGTGATATGGAAAAAAAAGATGATATCGTAGTAGGTCTTGACATCGGAACAACAAAGATCTGTACAATCGTTGGACGCAGGAATGAGTTCGGCAAGATCGATATTTTAGGCTATGGAAAATGTGAATCACTAGGCGTAACACGCGGAGTAGTGACGAACATCGTCAATACCATCGATTCGATAAGATTGTCTGTCAAAGAAGCTTCAGAAAAGTCGAATGTAGATATTGGTTCTGTTTATGTAGGAATAGCAGGACAACACATCAAGAGTCTCCAGCATCGAGGCATGCGTACAAGAAATTCGTTAGATGATGAAATCAACCAAGATGACATTGATGCTATTGTTGAAGACATGCACAAATTGGCAATGCCTCCCGGAGAAAAAATTATTCATGTTATTCCACAGGAGTATATCATCGACAATGAGCAAGGAATAAAAAATCCAATCGGAATGAGTGGCGTTCGTTTGGAAGCTAATTGTCATATCATAACTGGACAAATTACTGCTGCAAAAAACATTTACAAATGTGTTGATCGCGCTACTTTAGAAACAAAGGGTTTATATTTAGAACCACTAGCATCATCAGAAGCGGTTTTAACAGAAGAAGAAAAAGAAGCAGGAGTCGTATTAGTTGACATTGGTGGCGGAACAACAGATGTAGCTATTTTTCAGGATCGCATCATTCGGCATACAGCAGTAATTCCTTTTGGTGGAAATGTAATCACAGAAGACATTAAATTAGGATGTTCTATTATCCGAAACCAAGCAGAACTTTTAAAAATAAAATTTGGCTCAGCATTGGCGAGTGAGAATTTTGAAAATGAAATTGTATCTATTCCCGGTTTAAGAGGAAGAGAGCCGAGAGAAATTTCCGTAAAGAATCTTGCTCACATTATCCAAGCTCGTATGGAAGAAATTATTGAGCACGTCCATTTTGAAATCAAAAATTCTGGTTTCGAGAAAAAATTAATTGCAGGAATTGTAATTACAGGTGGTGGTGCTCAGTTAAGACACATTGTCCAATTAGTAGAGTTTATCACTGGAATGGACACACGTATCGGTTATCCAAATGAACATCTTGGAAAAGGAACGGATGACTTAAAAAGTCCAATGTATGCTACTGGAGTTGGCTTGGTGATTAAAGGATTTCATGATCTTGATAAAACAAGACGTTCAGAAATTGCAAAACCAGTTGTAGATGAAAAGGTGAATGATAAAAAGAAAAAGCAAAAACCTGAAGTGGCGCAAGGCTCGAAGTCTCGTTCATTTATTGATATCCTAACGGAAATTTTTCATGCAGAAGACGACAAAGAATTTTAATTCGATTATATATTAGAGAGTAAAAAGAGTACAATTCAAAACGGAACTAAACAATCAAACAATCACAAAAATTTTTACAACATGGAATTTGATCTTCTGAAGGACGCGGGGTCCATTATTAAAGTAATTGGCGTAGGTGGTGGCGGTAGCAATGCTGTTAATCACATGTATCGTCAAGGAATTAAAGGCGTAGAATTTGTAATCTGTAATACAGATGCGCAAGCATTAGAAATGTCGCCAGTACCAACAAAAATTCAACTAGGAAGTAGCCTTACTGAAGGTCGCGGAGCAGGTTCAATTCCGGAAGTTGGGAAAAATGCGGCTATTGAAAACATTGAAGACATTCGTAAAATTCTTTTGAATAATACACGAATGGTTTTCATTACTGCTGGAATGGGCGGAGGCACAGGTACTGGTGCAGCTCCAATCATTGCACAAACAGCTAGGGAAATGGGGATTCTCACAGTTGGTATCGTAACAATTCCTTTTGAATTTGAAGGGAAGAAAAGAAAACAACAAGCAGATGATGGTGTCGAGGCTTTGAAAAATAGTGTCGATACTATTTTAATTATTCGTAATCAGAAACTGCGTGAAATGTTTGGAAATCTGAATTTGTCAGATGCCTTTTCACATGCAGATGACATTCTTACAATTGCGGCAAAAGGAATAGCAGAAATTATTACTGTGACCGGTTACATCAACGTCGATTTTGAAGATGTGAAAACGGCTGTTCAAAATAGTGGTGTGGCAATAATGGGATCAGCAATTGCTGAAGGAGAAAACAGAGCTATCAAAGCAGTTGATCAAGCATTATCTTCTCCATTATTATATGACGATAATATTAAAGGAGCGCGATACATATTAATGAATGTCGCATCCGGATCTAAAGAAGTTACGATGGATGAAATTGGAGACATCACTGACTTTATCCAAGAGCAAGCAGGACTTACCGCAGACATTATCTGGGGAAATTGTGTGGATGAATCTTTAGGAGAAAAAATATGTGTGACTATTATAGCAACAGGTTTTAAAACTCGTGAAGAGTTGGGAACTGAATCGTCTCGTGCTAAAGACTCTGCTAAGAAAGTGTACACTTTAGATCAAGAAGTGATTGCCCCGAAACCAGAATCGACAATGCCGGAACTTTCATTCAATGAACCGACATTAAAGAAAGATATTGTTTCAGACCAAAGTTCCAATGCACATGAAAATCTTGAAATAACTTTTGAAATTAACAACGAAATTCGCGAATCGATGTTCGTTTCAGGAATCGCAGATAAAAAAGTTGAATCCGCTCGTACAAAAGATTCTATCATTTATGATTTGAACAGCGATAATTTGGAAGATGAAACAGATGACCAGCTAAAAAAAGCTCGTGAGCGAGTGACGAAATTAAAACAATTGAGTTATCGAATTGGAACTCCTGGAAGTATCGTTGATATGGAAAAGGAGCCTGCTTATAAAAGAAGAAATATTAAATTAGACTCAGTTCCCCATTCAAGTGAGTCGAGTGTTTCAAGATATACACTCAGCAACGAAGAAGATAAGAAATCAGAATTGCGTCAGAACAATTCGTTTCTCCACGACAATGTTGACTAAATAAAATCTCGTGTTAAGCCGTTGTAACGCGGCTCAAAATAGTTTCCAAGTTAAGTTTCGTTTTGTTCCTAAAACCCTGCTCCCCGGCAGGGTTTTTTTTCTGTATTTTTTTCAGACAAAAACTTTTAAAATTAAAAATTGAAAATGGATGATTGAAAATAATTAAATGATAATTACTTGAACCTTGGCCATGAATGACCAAGCAATTGAACCTTGAACTTTGAACCGTGAAGAATGAAATCATTACCTTTACCCAATGACACTAGAAGAAAAAATTAATGCCGATTTAAAAACGGCTATGCTTTCAAAAAATGAGGGTGCCCTAAGAGCCCTTCGTGCTATCAAGTCTGCTCTATTATTAGCGAAGACTAGCGGTAGCGGGGCGGTGACTTCTGAAGAAGAAACGAAAATTCTTCAAAAACTGCTCAAACAAAGAAAGGAATCTGTCGAAATTTATAACACCCAAAACAGAGCTGATTTGGCTCAGTCGGAGGTTGAAGAAATCGACATCATCGAAAAATATCTCCCCAAAATGATGGGTGAGGAGGAAGTAAAAAGTGGAATTCAGGCGATAATTGAGCAAGTCGGGGCCAAAGGACCGGGAGATTTGGGGAAAGTGATGGGCATGGCTTCAAAAACTTTCGCCGGAAAAGCCGACAATAAATTGGTTTCCCAGATAGTCAAGGACTTATTATCCACAATGTGAAAGGTTTAAATTTGTTGGTTATATTTTTTGTCATAACTTCGACCCATCAAACCCGCCTAATAAAAATAACTAATCTCAACCATGACCGTGTGCGGGTCCGGAAATGGTTGCAGAATTAATACCCAGTACCAAATGAAAACCGGTAAAGTGAAATTTTTCAATGATGCTAAAGGATTTGGCTTCATTGTAGTCGATGAGAACAACTCTGAAATCTTTGTACACCATAGTGGATTGGTGGATAAAATACGTGAGAATGATCTTGTAGAATTTGAGATCATCGATGGAAAAAAAGGACAAAATGCTATAAATGTAAGACGCATTCAATAACAGTATTGTTCTTCCTTAATTAACTCACTGCCCCGTCTCGCTCCGAAATTTCGAAGCAGGCGGGGCAGTTTGTTTTTATAACTTCACACATTCTATTTTCTTGATTCTACTCAAAACAAATTTTAATTTCGTCACAACATAATAAATACAGATGGACACGAGCGAATCTTTTTGTATTGGCATTGACATTGGCGGAACAAATACTGTATTCGCTTTTGTTGATCAAAAAGGAAAAGTTATTTTTAGAGACAGTGAGCCGACAGGAACTTCTTCCGATCCTTCCAATTTAATCGATCGTGTTTGTGTGAGAATGAAATCTGCCATTCAAAAAACAAAGAGTGAAAAATTGTTGCACGCAATTGGCATCGGTGCGCCGAATGGAAATTATTTCAACGGAACAATTGAGTTTGCTCCGAATTTAAATTGGTTTGGAATTATTCCTGTCGCCAAAATGTTTTCTGAAAGAATGTTTGGCGTTCCAGCTTATCTAACGAACGATGCCAATGCCGGAGCTCTTGGTGAAATGTATTTTGGTGGAGCGAAGGAAATAAAAGATTTTATTTTTGTTACTCTTGGTACCGGCCTAGGAAGTGGAATCGTTGTTGATGGCCGTTTAGTTTATGGTCATGATGGTTTTGCGGGAGAATTGGGACATACCATCGTTATTCAAAACGGAAGAATGTGTGGCTGCGGAAGAAGAGGTTGTTTGGAACAATATTGTAGCGCTACTGGTTTAGTAAAAACATACTTCGAAATTTTGTCAAGCAATAATCCCGAAAGCAAGTTATTTTTAAATAAAGAAAATGTTGATTCGAAATTAATTTATGAGAAAGCAATGTCAGGCGATCAAGATGCATTTCACGCTTTCAATTATACTGGAGAAATACTTGGCTTCGCATTAGCAAATAGTGTAGCTTATACAAGTCCAAAAAGTATTTTTCTCTTTGGTGGATTGGCAAACGCCGGTGAACTACTTACAAATCCAACCATCATAAGTTTTGAAAAAAACTTACTAAACATCTATCAGAACAAAGTAAAAATAATTACTTCTTCGTTGCCAGAAAATGATGCACCATTATTAGGCGCAGCTTCATTAGCATGGAATGAAATCAGTTCAACAATAATATAATTCTATTTCATAGTATTCATTTATCTAAAAAACAGAATGAAAAAATTCGTTACATTGTTTTTAGTTTTATTAATCGTTGCAAAGATGCAAGCACAAAAACAATTTATGGTTCCTATTATACCATTGCCTTTAAAGATGGAAATGGGAAAAGGTTATTTTGAAATTTCTGACGTCACAAATTTAATTGCTCAGTCAAAGGAATGCTTAAGCGACTTACAATATTTTAAAAACTATGTTTCTGCGAATTATAATTTAAATTTAAAGCTGACCATTTCCGACAAAAAAAAGAAATCTGTATTCGTCAAACAAAATCCTCTTTTAAAGATGGATGCTTACAGATTAGAAATTGATTCTAATGGTGTAAGAATTGAAGGGGGAAGTGGAGCTGGAGTTTTTTATGGATTGCAAACATTAATACAGTTATTACCAGCGGGGAAAACAACGAAATTGAATGTGGCAATTCTTACGATTCAAGATGAGCCGCGCTTTTCATGGAGAGGAATGCATCTGGATGTATGCAGACATTTTTTTGGTGTTGATGAAATCAAAAAATATTTGGATTATCTCGCATTGTACAAATTGAATACTTTTCATTGGCATCTCACAGATGATCAAGGTTGGAGAATAGAAATAAAAAATTATCCTCGATTAACTTCTGTTGCTGCCTATAGAAATGGAACATTAATTGGCCACTACGGAGAAAATCCTGAACGCTACGATACAATTCGCTACGGAGGATTTTACACCCAAGATCAAATTCGTGATGTGATTGCTTATGCGAATGAGCGACACATTACAATTGTTCCTGAAATAGAAATGCCCGGCCATGCTCTAGCAGCATTAGCGGCTTATCCAATGTTAGCTTGTACAAAAGGTCCATTCGAAGTGGGAAAAACATGGGGAGTTTTTAAAGATGTTTATTGTCCAAGTGTAGAAACATTTAATTTTTTGGAAGAAGTTTTAAGTCAAGTTTGCGAACTTTTCCCTGGAAAATATATTCATATTGGAGGTGATGAATGCCCTAAAGACCGATGGAAAGAAAGTGAGTATTGTCAAGCACTGATGAAAAAAGAAGGGCTGAAAGATGAGCATGAATTGCAAAGTTTTTTTGTAAATCGTATTGGGAAATTTCTTCAGACCAAAGGAAAAAAAATGATTGGTTGGGATGAAATTTTAGAAGGTGGTATTCCTGAAGATGCAACTATTATGTCATGGAGAGGATATGCAGGTGGAATTGAAGCAGCGAAATTACATCATGATGTAGTTATGACACCAACATCTTATTGCTATTTTGATTATTACCAGTCTCGAAATTATTCGGAGCCACTTGCAATCGGAGGATATCTTCCTCTCAATATGGTTTATCGTTTTGAGCCGATAGCAGATGTTATGACGAACGAAGATGCTGCTTATGTTTTAGGAACGCAAGGAAATTTGTGGACGGAATATATAGACAACTGGAAAAAAGTGGAGTACATGGTAATGCCCCGCATGGCCGCTTTATCGGAAGTTGCTTGGACTTCTAAGGAACAAAAGGATTATGGTAATTTCGTTGCAAGATTATCTTCTCATACAAAACTTCTATCATTTTTAGGAATCAATTATTCAAAAGCTTTTTATGATATCACTAGTCATATTACACCAGCAGGCAATCAAGGAATAAAAATTGAATTAATATCTTCTTATCCGAATGCTGAAATACGTTATTCAGTTGATGGAAGATCTCCAAACAATACATCGCCAATTTTTAAAAATAAAATAATTGCTGATCAAACATTTCGATTGAAAGCTGCAATTTTTGATGGGCCACAAATTCGTGGCGAAGTAACAGAGCAACAATATTTCATCAGCCTCGCTACCGGAAAAGAAATCACCTTGGCCAATCAGCCTAATCCTGAATATGCAACAGGCGGAAGTTTTTCATTGGTAAATAGCCAGAAAGGTTCTATGCCATGGAATGGAAACGACTGGCTTGGATTTACAGGCAATGGTTTAGATGCAACAATCGATTTGGGAATTGAAAAAGAAATTTCAACAGTAAGCATTGATGTCCTTAGTGATTCTCTTAGCTGGATTTATCCTCCCGCATCTTTGGAAGTTTTGGTAAGTGATAATAATAGTGATTTCAAAAGCGTAGGTAAAATAAATGGTGAAAAAATTAAAGTCGCTGGCCGTAAAGTTACTTTGTCATTCAATAAAATCAATGCTCGCTTTGTTAAAGTGGTTGCGCCAACCATTGGTATAATCCCAGCATTATCGCTTGGATCCGGAAATGAATCGTGGTTGATGGTCGATGAAATTGAAATTCTTTAAGTCCTCATCAGTGACTTTCCCATTATCACTTTATTAAATATCATAAGATAACTTGAATCGTGGTATTTCAGAGGATTAAAAGTTATGAACCTTTTGTGTTGCACATTAAACCCTATTTTGCTTCAGTAGTCTTAGTGTTTAGTTCCAGAATTTATATCTTTATTCGACTTAATTTCATTCTCTATCGAGAAGAAATTTAATTATTGTTATTCAAAAAAAATGGAAAGAAGAGACTTTCTCACCTTAGAAAAAAAAACTGCACCTCCGGGACAAGATTTTTCTCAACTATACAGAACTCAATCCGGAATTACACCTTACACCGGCAGTTGGACAGTAAATGAAGTTCGACATCTTTTGAAAAGAACAATGTTCGGGTCAACAAAATCTGATATTGATTATTTTCTATCGTTAAATACGAATGATGCAATAGATACTTTATTAGAGATAATCAATCACCCGATTTTTTCACCACCAAGTTTGCCAGTGAATAATTACGATTCAATAGTCACAGATCCAAATTGTCCTCTAGGCTCCCCTTGGCCTGGAACACCTGACACTAATATTGTTAATGTAAATACTTATCCACAGAGGAGAAAAAGTATGAAAGCGTGGTGGGTTTCTCAAATGCTCAATCAACCGAGAAGCATTCGTGAAAAGATGGTTCTTTTTTATTCAAACCATTTTGTGATTGAATTTGATGTACTAAATGTTTCAACTTACATTTATAAATACAATGAATTGATTCGTAGTTCAGCATTAGGAAATTTTAAAACGTTAACAAGAGCTATCTCAGTCAACTCTGCAATGTTGAAATATTTGAATGGCGATAAAAATACAAATGTTGCACCTAATGAGAATTTCGGAAGAGAATTGCAAGAATTATTTACTATAGGAAAAGATGCTAGCGGAATGCCATATTACTCAGAAGATGATGTTCAAGCAGCAGCAAGAGTTTTAACAGGATGGAGAAATGATTTGGTTGGAGGGGTTTCATCTGCTAATGGATTTAATTCGTACTTCGAGCCAACACGTCATGACACAACAGATAAATTATTTTCTTCTTACTATAGCAATACAACAATCATAGGTCAGTCTGGAGCAAATGGAGCATTAGAGCTCGATGATTTAATGAATATGATTTTTCTAAAGGATGAAGTATCTTTATTTCTTTGTAGAAAATTATATCGGTTTTTTGTTTATTACGACATTGATGCTGCAACAGAAGCTAACGTGATTGTTCCTCTCGCTCAAATTATGAAAGCAAATAATTATGAGATTGTACCAGTGCTTTCGGCATTATTTAAGAGTGAACATTTTTTCGATGTGTTAAATCAAGGTTGCATTATTAAAAATCCAATTGATTTTAGCGTAGGATTAGCACGCGAGTTCAATGTCGTTTTCCCTGATGCTAGTAACCTAGTTGGTCAATACGCCGCGTGGGATAAAATAAGAAGCATTGCCGGAAATACATTGATGGATGTAGGAGATCCTCCTAATGTTGCAGGATGGCAAGCGTATTATCAAGAGCCAAGCTATCATGAAATGTGGATCAATTCAGATTCTTTACCTAAGAGAAATCAGTTTACCGATAAGATGGGCAACAATGGTTATACATCCTACGGAGCAACAATCATAATCGATGTAGTAGCATTTACTGAATCACTAACAAATCCATCAGACCCCGTTGCATTAATTGATGAAGCGCTATCAATACTTTATTCTATTGATGTCTCTGCAAATGTGAAAAATTATTTGTTGAATATCTTACTCTCAGGACAAGCAACGAATTCTTATTGGACGTCAGCATGGACCGACTATACTTCTGATCCAACTAATACAAGTTATTTAGCAATTGTCAATTCACGTTTACAATCATTTTATCGGTACATGATGGATTTGTCAGAATATCAATTGTCATAACAAAATCACTCATCAATATTTTACATTGAAATAAGCAATCATGAAAAGAAGAGATTTTTTTAAACATACATTACCTTACGTAACTTTACCTGCACTCATTAATGGTTTTTCTTTTCGTGCATTTGCCGGATCACCATTTATGCAATCGCTTTCTTCGTCGGTGTTAACCGATCACGTTTTAGTTTTAATACAATTAAATGGTGGGAATGACGGATTGAATACATTGATTCCACTCGATCAATATTCTAATCTGGCCGCTGCTCGTTCAAATATATTAATTCCAGATACGCAGGTTTTACCATTGACAGGAACATTGGTTACTGGCTTACATCCATCAATGACGGGGATGCAACAACTTTTCAACGATGGTAAGATGAACATTATTCAATCGGTCGGTTATCCTTCTCCAAACTATTCACATTTCCGTGCAACAGATATTTGGCTTACAGGCTCTGATTCAAATCAGGTTTTATCATCGGGATGGACAGGTAGATATTTAAATTATGAATACCCAAATTTTCCTGCTGGCTATCCCAATGCAACAATGCCAGATCCTCTTGCAATTCAAATTGGAAGTACTGTCTCTTTAGCTTTACAAGGACCCGGTGCAAGTATGGGAATGGCAATTTCTGATCCGACAAGTTTTTATAATTTAATAAATGGTATTCAAGATCCTGCACCTAATACACCTGCTGGAAAAGAATTGACTTACATCAGAACAGTTGCTCAGCAATCTACAGCTTATGCATCGGTGATTTCGACAGCTGCTGCTAATATCACTCAACAATTTTCTGGTTATCCTATAGCTGGGACCAACTCATTAGCTGATCAATTGAAAATTGTGGCAAGGTTAATTGCTGGAGGATTGAAAACAAAAGTTTATATGGTTAATTTAAGTGGTTTCGATAATCATTCCGCTCAAGTTGATTCTGCAGACCACACTCAAGGTACACATGCTGACTTGTTGACTAAACTTTCTACTGCTGTAAAAGCATTTATGGATGATTTAAATTTCCTCACCATAGAAGATAGAGTAGTTGGATTAACATTTTCAGAATTTGGAAGAAGAATAAAATCGAATGCTTCTGATGGAACAGATCATGGAGCTGCAGCTCCAATGTTTGTTTTCGGTAAAGCTGTTGAAAGTGGAATTCTGGGAATGAATCCAACAATACCATCTTTAGCAACAGTCAACGATAATATTCCGATGCAATATGATTTTAGATCCGTCTATGCATCTATTCTTCAAGATTGGTTATGTGTTCCTACTGCTGATCTCAATTCTGTTATGCTTCAAAATTTTCAAGTGTTGCCAATTATTCAGAGTTCGGCATGCTTGGGTATAGGAGTTCATGAACTCAATCAGGCGGCTGGAGAAAATTTAATTAATAACTATCCGAATCCATTTATAGAAAGTACATATATCAATTTTAAAAGCACGGGCGGTCATACAACTGTTCAGATTTTTGATAACGAAGGTAGTTTGATTAAAACACCAGTTGATGGCGAATATCCTGCTGGCGAATATAAAGTTTGGTTTGAGAATGAGAATTTCCCTAGTGGCACCTATTACGCACGCCTTCAAAACGGAAGCGTCCAGCAAGTGCACAATATGCTCATCGTAAAATAATAGCAGTTTCAATCGATTAGAATATTTTATGAACGATTTTAACTGATGAAAAAATTGCTATCATTGCTATAGAAAATAAAAATTAGCAATGACAGATCGCAGACATTTTCTCAAACTTACTTCCTTAGCGGCAGCAGCATTTTCAATCCGTTCATCTTTTGGAATGAATGTTACTAACAGTTTAGTTTCAAAACCCGTTGTAATTTCCACATGGCGTCATGGACTTCCCGCCAATGAAGCAGCGTGGAAAATTTTAAATTCAGGCGGTCGCGCATTGGATGCTGTGGAAGAAGGTGTAAAAATTCCGGAAGGAGATCCATCAATTACTTCTGTCGGTTTTGGTGGATTGCCAGATCGCGATGGCCACGTGACACTCGACGCTTGCATCATGGATGAATTTTCAAATTGTGGCTCTGTTGCATTTTTGGAACATATCATGCATCCAATTTCTGTCGCAAGAATGGTCATGGAGAAAACTCCACACGTGATGATTGTTGGAGAGGGCGCATTAAAGTTTGCATTGGACAATGGTTTCAAAAAAGAAAACTTGTTGACAGAAAGTTCCAAGAAAGCTTGGGAAGAGTGGTTAAAAACTTCTCAGTACAAACCAATCATCAATATAGAAAATCATGATACCATCGGAATGATTGCTCTCGATCAAAATATTAATCTCTCCGGAGCATGTACTACAAGTGGCATGGCTTATAAAATGCACGGTCGAGTTGGCGATTCGCCAATTATAGGAGCAGGTTTATATGTAGATAATGAAATTGGTGGAGCAACAGCAACTGGTGTTGGAGAGGAAGTCATTCGTATTTGTGGTTCACATTTGGTTGTTGAATTGATGCGGCAGAATTATACTCCACAGCAAGCATGCGAAGAAGCTGTCAACAGAATAATTAAAAAAAGAGGTAAAGAGAAATTAAAAGATTTTCAAATTGGTTTCATTGCTTTAAATAAAAAAGGCGACGTAGGTGGTTATAGTATTCAACCAGAATTTCAGTACGCACTTCATACTCCAGAGGGAAATAAATTAGTAGATGTAAATAGTTATTTTAAATGAAAGTAGAAGTAGTCTGCACAAATATAGAATCTGTTTACAATGCAAAAAATGCAGGAGCAGATAGAATTGAATTGTGCAGTGCACTTTCAGTTGGTGGATTAACGCCTTCAATTGCATTTATCGAAGCTGCTAAAAAATATTTCGAGGGCGATGTTTTTGTTCTCATTCGTCCACGCGAAGGAAATTTTGTTTATTCAGATAATGAATTTGAAATAATGTTGAAAGACATAGCCATAGCTTTAAAAGCTGGAGCTACTGGTATTGTCAGCGGTGTTTTATTTTCATCCAATAAAATTGATGTTGAAAGAACTAAAAAATTAGTTGAGGCTTCTTTTCATTTACCTTTCACTTTTCATCGTGCTTTCGATTGTGTAGCTGATCCAATTGCTGCTTTAGAAATCCTGAAAAGTATTCAGGTGAAAAGAATTCTTACGTCAGGTCAAAAGACAACAGCAATGGAAGGAAAGGAGTTGCTGAAAAAATTAAATCATTTGGCCGCTGATGAAATCATCATTCTTGCAGGATCAGGAATAACTCCTGTGAATGCTTTGGAAATTGTAAATGAAACTCACGTGAAAGAAATTCATTTTTCGGCAACACTAAAAAAGACCTCCAATTCTAAAGGTGAAGAGAATAATATTGACTTTGGAAGTTATGAGATATCGGATTTGAAATCCATTCAATTAATAATTTCTGAATTAAAGAAGCGAACAACTATTTGATGAAGAAATATTTCTTGTTCTTATTCGTATTATTTTTTTGTAGTTCGATTTTAAAGGCGGAGTCGTTTGAGTTGACTAGCAAATGGTTTTTTTTTAGCTCTCAAAATAGTAATGTTTACCCAGCAAAAATTCCTGGGTCGATCTATGGCGATCTCTTTCGAAATAAATTAATTGTCGATCCATATTTAGGCGAAAATGAAAAAACGTTGAAATGGGTGGAAGATATTGAATGGACCTATGTCGATACTTTTTTTCTGAATGAAAAACAACTTCTTAAGCACAGAATTGAACTTCAAATAAATGGAGTGGATACTTATGCAAGCGTTTATTTGAATAATAAATTGGTTGGAGACCTTTCAAATATGTTTGTCTCGTATTCATTTGATGTAAAAAATATTTCTAGAAAAATAAATATTCTAAAAATAGTAATTCATTCAACTCCTGAAATTACTGATTCGCTGTCCAAATTATATTCGTATCAATTTCCAGGTGGCAAAAGAGCAGTGACCAGAAAAGCAGCATTTCAATTTGGATGGGATTTTGCTCCCGACTTAAAAGCGGGAGGAATTTGGAAGCCAATTCAAATTGAACTGACTGATGACATTTCAAATGTAAATTTTCAAATCAATACAATTAAAATTTACGATTCATTAGCGATTATGAAACTTAATGTTGAATTTGATTCTGAGATTGCAGAAACTTTAAAGCTAAAAATAAAAAATACTGACATAGGAATTGATTTGGTCAATTCAGTACATGTTGAAAAAGGGATTAATAATTTTTCATTTCAATTTCAAATTGCCAAACCCGAATTGTGGAAGGTGAATGGAAGTGGATTTTCTAAATTGTATGAAATGATTTGCGATATATTAAATAATTCAGAAAATAAATTTCATGATATAATAAAATTTGGAATTCGAAAAGTTGAGCTAGAGAGGAAAAGTGATCTAAGTGGAGAATCTTTTCAGTTTGTCGTGAATGGCGAATCTATTTTTATGAAAGGAGCTAATGTCGTGCCTCCAGATTATTTCGTTGGAGAAGCAACTGATAGTTCATGGCAGAGGATTGTTCAAAAGGCGGCATCATTAAATATGAATATGCTCAGAGTTTGGGGTGGTGGTGTTTATCCGCCGGAAAGTTTTTTCAATGAATGTGATCGAATGGGAATTTTA
The DNA here is from genome assembly GCA_031361545.1 of Bacteroidota bacterium. Classification (GTDB taxonomy): domain Bacteria; phylum Bacteroidota; class Bacteroidia; order AKYH767-A; family 2013-40CM-41-45; genus JADKIH01. Next base: position 5,347 of record JANLRG010000697.1, on the reverse strand, counting down.
GTGTGGCAAGATTTCATGTTTGCGTGCAACATGTATCCTGGAGATGAATTATTTATTTCAAGCGTGAAGACAGAAGCTATTCAACAAGTGAAAAGAATTAGTAGCCATCCTTCACTCGCGCTTTGGTGTGGCAACAATGAAAATAATGAAGGATGGAATAATTGGGGCTGGCAAAAACAATTTAAGTATTCCCAAGCTGATTCGTTGCAGCTCATCAATGATTATATAAAAATATTTGAGAAGGAATTACCGGCTATCGTTCACTCTAATTCCGAAGGCGCCTCTTATTGGCCATCGTCTCCCTCAATTGGTTGGGGAAGGAAAGAAAGTTTGTCAAAAGGCGACTCTCATTATTGGGGAGTTTGGTGGGGAATGGAACCGTTCTCCGTTTATAAAGAAAAAATTCCAAGATTCATGAGCGAGTATGGATTTCAATCGCTTCCTTCAATGGCTTCTATTCAAAAATTTGTTGGTGGCGGCGTATTAGATTTAAATTCTCGCGGATTAAAAAATCATCAGAAGCATCCTGTAGGTTTTGAAACGATTGTAAATTATATGAATCAAGAATATGGAGCGAGTACTAACCTTCGGCAGTTTTCTTATCTATCGCAACTTTTACAACGAGACGCATTAAAGACTGCCATTGTTGCACATAGAATGGCTGAGCCTTATACAATGGGAAGTTTATTCTGGCAAATGAATGATTGCTGGCCATCTATTTCGTGGAGCGTTATAGATTTTTATGGTCGTGAGAAAGCTGCAACTTATGAAGTGCAGAAATTATTTAATACTACATTAATGACTGTTGATGTTGATTCATCAAATTTAATTTCAATTCGAATAGTAACTGATTCTTCACATACAGTAGAAGCTGTACTGCAAATTAAATTAATTGATTTCGATGGAAATGTGAAATGGTCAGATAACAAGAAAGTGAAATTAGTAAATCATCATTCATTAATTGCTTATCGAAAACAATTTTCAACATTTATGAATTCAGTAGATACTACTTCAACTTTTTTACTTGTTGATTTGATGATGGATGATGAAGTTAAATGTCGCTCCGTAGTTAATTTTTGTAAGGCAAAAAATCTGAAATTAAAACGCCCGGCCATCTCAATGCGGCGAAATGAATTAGGCGACAATAAATATTCTTTGGAATTGAGTTCAAATATATTTGCGAAGGATGTCGAATTGTCAGTCAAAAATGATGCGACTGGTTTTTCTGCAAATTACTTTGATATGTTGCCGAATGAAAAATATGTTATTACTTACACTTCCAAAGAAGGACTAACTCCGATGGATGGTTTCAGCATTCATTCTCTGGTAGATAATTATTAAAATATTTAGCATTTGTCAATGCTGAAAAATATTCCACCAATTTGAATTCATTGTTATTTGTTATAAAAAAAAGGAAACTACTCTTGAAAACTCAACTCTATCTTATTTCTTTTCTCTGGTCAATGGTTTCTTTTGCACAACCAGGCCCTGCCAATAGTGTTGATCCTTTCATTGGAACGGGCGGACATGGTCATACATTTCCAGGTGCTACAGTTCCATTTGGCATGGTTCAGTTAAGTCCCGATACTCGTAACGATGCAAGTTGGGATGGTTGTGGCGGTTATCATTATGATGACACTTTGATTTATGGATTTTCTCATACGCATTTAAGTGGAACTGGTGTGAGTGATTATGGAGATATTTTAATTCAACCAATCAATAATAGGTTTGATGCGCATAAAAAATATACCTATCATTTTTCTCATCAACAAGAAAAAGCAATGGCCGGTTATTATTCTGTTTATTTAATCGAACCAAAAGTCGATGTAGAACTTACAACTACTGAGCGGACAGGTTATCATGTTTACACTTATAAGGCGGGCAATGATAGTGCAGGAATAATGATTGATTTGTGTCATAGAGATCAGGTGATAGATGCTCAGCTTTATCAGATTGACAGCAGACACATAGCGGGTTTTAGAAGAAGTTCTGCATGGGCGAAAGACCAACTTATTTATTTCTACATAGAATTTTCTGAAAATGTAGTAGCAGATAATTTACAATTTGATTCGTTAGTGAACGTAGAAGGAGAAAAAAAAATGACAGCGTGGTCTGGTAATATCGTTGGTGGATTTCGATTTAAGTTGAACGATAGAAGCTCACTTAAACTAAAAGTGGCTTTGTCTTCCGTAAGCGTTGAGGGAGCTAAGAAGAATATGCAAAAGGAAATCGAGGGCTGGGACTTTTCTGTAGTTAAACAGGATGCAATTTCTAAATGGAATCGAGAGCTTGGGAAAATTGAGATTGTAACAGATGATGCAACACAGGAAAAAATATTTTATACTGCTCTTTATCATTGTATGGTTGTCCCCAATATTTTTAATGATGTTGATGGAAGATACAGAGGCAGAGATGGCAAAATTCATAAAACAGCTACAAACTATTATACAGTTTTTTCTTTATGGGATACATTTCGAGCTTGGCATCCTTTGATGACAATTATCGATCAAAAAAGATCTGCAGATTATATCAGAACATTTCTTGCACAATATGAACAAGCAGGGTTATTACCAGTATGGGAATTTGCCTCCAATGAAACGGAGTGCATGATTGGATATCATTCAGTCAGTGTTATTGCGGATGCTTATTTAAAAGGTATCAAAGGTTACAATGCTTCTTTAGCTTTAAATGCAATGGTGAAAAGTGCAACTATGAAACCAAGGTTTGGATTAGGAGCGTTAATGGATCATGGATATTTAGATGTAATGGATGAGTCGGAGTCGGTTTCAAAAACGTTAGAATATAGCTATGATGATTTTTGTATTTCAAAAATGGCAGAATCTTTAGGTGAAAAAGAAATAGCTAATACATTTAAACTGCGATCAAACAATTGGAGAAATTTATTTGATCCTACATTAAAGTTTGTACGCCCACGAAGAAACGGTGGATTTGTTTTTCCATTTGATCCCAAGGAAGTGAATAATAATTACACAGAAGCAAATGGCTGGCAATATACTTTTTTCGTGCCGCACGATATTCCTGGGTTGAAGAAAGAAATGGGAGGGGAGTCTGCATTTAAAGAGAAACTAAATTTATTATTTTCAGAAAGTTCAAAGACTACTGGAAGAGACCAATCCGATATTACAGGATTGATTGGTCAATATGCTCATGGAAACGAACCAAGTCATCACATGGCTTACTTATATAATTTTACCGATGAGCCATCTAAAACACAAGAGCTTGTTCATAAAATCAGGAAAGATTTTTATACTGCTAAGCCAGATGGATTGATAGGCAATGAAGATTGCGGGCAAATGAGTGCTTGGTTAGTGATGAGTGCACTCGGAATTTATCAGACTTGTCCTGGAATTCCGGAGTATCAATTAACATCTCCAATGTTTAAAGAAGTAATGTTGCATTTGGAAAATGGAAATAACTTGCGAATTTTAGGAGAGCGTTTTAGTGATAAGAACATTTATTTGTCAGATGTAAAACTCAATGGAAATTCAATTACAAAATTGACTCAAGCAGATTTGATGAATGGTGGCGAATTGAAATTTTATTTGACTGATGAAAAAACAAATTGGTTGCCAAATGATACTACTAATCGATTCACAGAAGATATATCTGGCTTTGTGACATCGCCTGCTGTTTATTTTACCTCCGATAATTTTAGAGATTCAGCTGTTGTAACTATGAGTGCTGAAAATAAAATTAATATTTTCTATACACTTGATGGAAAAATTCCGACAGTATCATCATTGAAATATAATTCTCCCATTACAATTAAAACAAATTCTGATTTTTGGGCGATAGCAATTTCTCCGCTAGGAAATAAAAGTAATATTATAAAATCTTCTTTTCATAAATTTGCTCATCCCGAGTGGAAAATTTCTATTGCTTCAAAATACAATCCTCAATACACTGCTGGTGGTGATGAAGGAATTATTGACGGCTTGAATGCTGATTTAGATTGGAGAAAAGGAGGTTGGCAAGGTTACCAAGATCAAGATTTCGTAGCGACAATTGATTTAGGTAGTGAGAAAAGCATCAAAACTATTTCTGCTCGTTTTCTTCAAGATACACGATCATGGATTTTAATGCCGAAGAAAGTTGTATATCAGATTTCAGATGACGGAGTAAATTTTACAAATGTTGGTGAAGTAAACAATGATGTACCTGACAACAAAATGGAAAATACAATAAAAGAATTTTCACTTTCGGTTTCTACAAATGGCACTGCCAGATTTATTAAAGTTACAGCTGTTAATTATGGAGCATTACCATCTTGGCATCCTGGTGCTGGTTATCCAGCATTCATTTTTATAGATGAGATTAATGTAGAATATTAACCTTACCAATTATAATATTTACTTTGCCAGTTAGAGCTACTAAAAGTTTTTTCGAATGTGAGCGCGGCCCAGAAAGTAATTCCCATAAATGCGATGAAGCAATGGATGGTTAACCAGATTCTTAAAATGTTTACACTATCGTGATTTACTCCATTCATGAACGACGAAGGAATTAAAAACACAAAAGTGGCAGCGATAATCCATAAGGCAATAAAATAAGTTTTGAATGTCTGTAGCGGCCATGTTAAAATTCTTCTATACCATTTTAAATCTGTTCCCCATTGATGAATTAAGAAAAATTTATTTTCGGAAATTTCCGCAAACAAGAGCGGATCTTTGTTGATATTTTCTAAATCAAATGCCGTGGATGGAGCTATAATCCTAAAGTCTTTCAACTTGAAGCCCAATTTTTTTTCCAGTTCATTTATTTCTGATATTACAGGATATGGAAATTCAGCTTTGAAAAAATGAGTTGGAAGAAATCTCAGTCGATAACGAATGCAAATTTTTTTAATTTCTTGTATTGAAAAAATACGGTCTTCAATTTTGTTTTGAGTGAAGCCATTTGAAATATTTCCTTCCGAATTTCGGAGTCGCGATAATACATCTTGGTCTCTTTCAGAAGCTTCATTTAAAATGGTGAAGATTTCCTTTTCAATAGAATGATGTTTCTTTTTCTCTCTGATTAGCTCAGATTTAATATTGATGTTTTCGAAGATCATAACGACATGATTTTATTTTATAACAACTTCTAGGATGAAAAAGTTCAAATGTCAATTTCAATTCCATTTGTATTTTAAAAGTAAGGGTTTATTTCAATTAATTCTAAAATTTAACATTTTGCGATTAGGAAATAAAGTTTCGATAATTGGTCGCGTTTAAAGCGGTTGTAAAGGCTAAAAGTTTTGAGATCTATTTTCAAAATAACAATTTCGAATGAAGCACAAAAAAAGGTTGCTTCCAATTCAGGAAGCAACCTTTTTAAAAAAAATCAC
>JANLRG010000658.1:0-1027 GCA_031361545.1 Bacteroidota bacterium | reverse complement strand
GATTGTCTTTTGTGTCGAGTTCAGAATGGTAGTCGCTAAAATCGAGTTTGAAAGGTGGATTGGAGACAATATAATCGAAAGTCATCAATTTATTATTGTCTTTTTTGTCTTTATGATAAGGCTTATTAATGGTATTGCCTTGAATGATATTGGGAATGGAATGGACAAGATTGTTGAGAATCAAGTTCAACCGCAACATACTCGACGACTTTTGCGAAATATCTTGTGAATAAATGGTGCATTTGTCTTCGCCGATTGTGTGGGCAAGATTCATCAACAAAGTACCCGAACCCGCCGACGGGTCGTAACAGGTGACATTACTCACGGCTGTATCAACGAGAATCTCTGCCATAATTTTAGCAACGGCATGAGGTGTATAATATTCGGCATATTTGCCGCCGCCGTCTTTGTTGTAATCCTTGATAAGGTATTCAAAAATGGTGGAAAAGAAATCGAATTTTTGGTCAAATATGCGCTCAAAACTAAAATTGACCAATTGATTAACGAGAGCTTTGCAGAAATTATCGCGTTGCGATTTGTCCGTAATGAATTGACTCAATTCATCAAAAAGCTGAATCTTCGTCCCTGTTCCCGTTTGTACAGAAAAAATATCGTTATTGAACAGCGCAATATCGCGGAGTACATCATCAAACAGTAGCGCAAAATCACCTTCGTTTTGTCGGTTGTTGAGGTGCGACAAGAAATGATCGCGTTTTAGTTTGGCACTGTCGGGATTCATTTCATAGAGCAACATCTCGTAGTCCCCCTCAGTATATTGGGCTATTTCTTGTTCCCAATTCTCTGCATTGGCTAATTCGGACTTCAATTGTTTGACTTCGTAGGCAAATTTATCGTTCATAAATTTGTACAGAAAGACTTGGGTAATGATCTTAAATTCATTACCATCGTTGCCGAGACCGTAAGACGTACAGACGCCTTTCAGATTATCAATTAATTCTTTTGTTGACTTTGTAAAGTCTTGAACTGCCATAAGTTTGAATAGTAGTAGTGACGGGGTGATTTGAAA
>JANLRG010000322.1:0-1586 GCA_031361545.1 Bacteroidota bacterium | reverse complement strand
TTCAAAGAATTTAAAAACGATTACATAAATTATATAAGTGCATTTCGTCATTCACCAAAAAGAACTTACTTAGAAAAAAGTAAGGCTGATTTTAAGGTTGGTACTGAGGGGGAAGAATACATTGACCAAATTGTAGAATGGGATAAGCGTTCTAATGGTAAAATCAAGGAGTTGGTCAAAACAATGAAAGAATTGGATTTAATTAATGAAATAAAAATTAATAGATTGGGTGGTGGGCGATTTGAAGTTTTAGTAAAACCCGTTAGTAGCAATAATTTTTCTGCATTAAGTGATGTTGGGTCGGGTATTAGTGCATTTATGCCAATAATAGTAGCTGATTTACAATTGCCCAATGACTCAACTCTTTATTTACAAGAGCCTGAAACGCATCTACACCCCTCAGTACAATCGAAGTTTGGAGAATATATAGTCAATCAAATCAATAATTCAGAGAAAAATTACGTGATTGAAACGCACAGCGAGTATTTTTTAAATAGAATTCGTTTGGCAATTGTTAAAGGAGATTTGAAAAAAGAAGATGTGAAAGTCTATTTTTTAGAAAATAATGGGGAGGATACAGATGTTTACGATATAGAATTCACAACAACAGGAGTGATAAAAAATGCACCTAAAAGTTTCTTTGAAACCTATTTTGCAGATTCAATGGCGATAACTTTAAATGCTTTTGCTGAATGAAAAAAGATATTTTTATTGATAATAATGTCGCCAGTAAATATTTCAGTACTCCAACCGATGAGGAATATAAAAAACTCATTGAATGGTTAGCAACTCACAATAATGATGAACAAAATGATGCTTATTTAGTCGTTTCGCCTTATTTAATTAGAGAATACAATGAATCTAACAGAAATGCAAGGTCAGAAACAAACATTCTTAATCTTTTAATTGAATTAACAAAGCAAGGTAGATTAGTAAATTTCACTAAAAAACAAATTGAGGACTTTCAGCAGAAATATTATTCAAAAAAGGTTTTGAGAAATTTATTGTCAAACGCAAAAGATAGAAATCATTTACCGGCTGTTTTATTATCCGATAGAAAAATGGCACTATCAGAAGATAATAATTTCCTAAGTGATTTAAAAGAATTTTCTGATTTTGAAACAATAACCGCTAAGCGACCGGAGCATTTGAATTATAAAGATTGAAATACTGAGGGGTCATAAACCCTTAATAATCAATACTTTAGCTCTAAAACATAAACAATGATAACGAGTATTGACCAATTAGATGTAAATAAAAAATACTCTTATGCGGATTATCTGACGTGGAAATTCGATGGGTATGTAGAATTACTGAGGGGTAAGCTATCACGTATGGCTGCACCTACTCGAGTGCATCAGCGTTTAGGACTTAAAATAGCCTCACTATTAGAAGTATATTTAAATGATAAAAGATGTGAAGTGAATATAGCCCCTTTTGATGTACGGTTATTGGATAGAAAAAAGTCAACAGCCGATAAAGATGTTTTTAGTGTCGTTCAGCCCGATGTATGTGTTGTCTGCGACCTTTCAAAATTGGACGATAAAGGTTGTGTAGGTGCGCCTGACTTAATCATTGAAATTCTA
>JANLRG010000642.1:0-1293 GCA_031361545.1 Bacteroidota bacterium | reverse complement strand
ATAAATTCAAACATATCCAACTTCATTGCCTGGCAATAGATTTGAATATTGCACAAAGGGGCAGTGCGAGGATTATCAAGAAGAAGTTCAACTTCGGTATAGTCCAAATCCGTTAAATCCATGATTTCATAGATTTGATTTGATTTTTCAATTTCTTCTTTTGTCCAATTGATTTTGATTGGCGTACTATCGGCACACCAATCTCTCAGTTGCTCTATAGAAAGACTTTGAATATATTCATCGACATTATTAATAGATGCTATCATTTTCACTAAATGCTGTTACGACAATAATATTGAAGGTTATTTATAGCTTTGTAATGGTTTTGCATAGTTTCGTTTTCCTTGATAGTGATGTTTCCTTATGCAAATATAAGTGTACTTTTTTGTTTTTCATATTTTTTTATACAAAAACAAAAAGGTTTTTCCAAATGAAAACCATTGTAGCAAAGCCTTTTTTATGGAAAATACTGAGGGGTAATTAGGTGATTACCTATACTTTGCCTCTTCCTCAATAACTTGTTCACATGTTTTCAAAGGGATTTTGTTGACCATTTTTTTATAAAATAGAGTAGATTTATCATCTCTGAACTTGCGTTTTTCTTTAAAACCCAATTTTTTGAGCAAATTATATGAGGCTTCATTATCTATTTTGGGTTCAGCCATAACTTCATAGCGTTTGAAAATAATAGGTATTTGATTTAATAAATGCTTAGTGGCTTCATAAGCATAGCCTTGTTTTCGGAATTCTTCACCTATAGCATAACCAACCATACAAGCAGGATGTTTACCATCATATAATTCCCAATTAAGGTCGTAAATATGCAAAACGCCTACAAGTTCATGTGTCGTTTTCAACTTTATAAACCAATCACATGCCCCTCGTTTAAACGAATAACGACTATATTCTAATTGAGCAACAGTATAAACTTCTAATTGATTCAGGCTTTTAAATTCATCTGAAACAAAAGGATTAGGGTCATTTTGAAATAAATCCAGCATTTGATGAAAATTATCCCAATTGAATAATTCATAGCATAATCTTTCAGTGTCAGGTAGATTTTGATATTCGAACCGAGGTTTACGAGCAGGAGTCATTTTTGGAAAGCATTTGAACTGCTTTTCATGAGTATCTCTCCAAAAGGTTAATTGTTCAATGGCTCTTGGGCTTGTTAAATTGGGTATAGTTTCCATAATGAAATCTTTTTTATGCTCAATACTGAGGGGGTCAAGCTAAAGCCTTATAGATAAATTCAAACATATCCAACTTCATTGCCTGGCAATAGATTTGAAT
>JANLRG010000633.1:0-1020 GCA_031361545.1 Bacteroidota bacterium | reverse complement strand
TGTTTTTTTAAGTTTATTGAAACGCAAATATAAAATTTATATTCAAGAAAATATCTAATTGTAAAATGCTAAGAACAAGCATTTTACTGAGGGGGTATGTCAGTTTTTAGAAAAAGTGTTTATATTTGTAGAAAATGTTAAGAATGATTGCCACTGCTATTAAACAGCCTTTTAGCAATGGATGAAGCAGACCGTATTTGGGAGGAAAAAGGCTATACTGCTGAGAAAATTCTTGAAACCCACCGCCGCACACCTTATCCTAAAAAAAATAAGTGAGATACGTCCTTTTATTTCCTCGAAAGACCTTAAATTTGTTGAGTGTAAAGTATTTTGACACTTAAAAATGAAAAAAAATGAATGCCTTAGCCATAAAAGTCGAAATGTTTGAACTTTTAGCCCAAACATACGATGAAGTCGTGCTTCTAAAATTGTACAAATCAATGAAAGAAGTTTTTGAAACCACAGAGTCAGATTGGTGGGATGAGCTATCGACTGAGCAACAAACGCGTTTACAAAAATCTATTGAAGAAAGTTATGACCCTGAAAATCTTATTGATCATGAAGATATGAAAAAAAAGCATGCTAAATGGTTAATAAAATAAAATGGAACAAGGCTGCTGATAAAACATTTGACCTCATCACCGAATATTTGCAAAAACATCATTCAACACAAAGTGCTATGAAATTTGCTAATTTGGTATATAAGAAAATAGACCAAATTGAAAGAGGACAAACCATAGGAAGGCTCTCACCTAAAGCAAAAACGGTCATGATTCTACAATTGGACAAACACAGACAAATGTACTACAGACTTGTAGGCACAACCATTACAATTGTAGATTTTTGGGATACACGACAAGACCCAAGAAAAAAGCCTTATTAAGTAGAGCCTGCTGAAAAAGTGAAATAGTCAAAATTTGAAGAATATTGAAAATCGTTTTTGAAAGACAAAGCGCATCTGAGCCTAAAAAAGGTTGATTTTAGATATTTGAAAACAAGGCACGCCGAAGCAGTGATAGC
>JANLRG010000568.1:0-2178 GCA_031361545.1 Bacteroidota bacterium | reverse complement strand
TTTTCTCGAAAGACAAGGCAGATTGGTTTTTCTCGCTTTTTTGAAACCCATTCTCAATGGGCATGGCTACGATTTTAAAGAACCGCAAATATCGCAAGAACGCCGTTTAGATGTCACCATCACTTTTTATCAGCATAAATACGTCGCTGAACTCAAAATCTGGCGGGGCAATGCCGCACATGAAGAAGGTTTAGCACAACTCAACGAGTACTTAGATGACCTCGGACTGACCGAAGGTTATCTACTCATTTTCGACCATGCCGAAATCAAATCTTGGAAAGCGGAATGGACGGAATATGAAGGCAAAAAGATTTTTATCGCTTGGGTTTAGCCCCCGACCCCGGAGGGGAGTCTGCCTACTCAAAACGCAAAACCCATAACTCAAAACGCATTTTATGAATACCAATACCCTTAAATCCTTCGCCCGTGATGCCCGTAAAATGTTCTTGTCGGGGGTCGAAAATCGTTTGAGTTATTGGGGATTTGACCTCAAAACGGGCAAATGTACCGAAACGCTTGAACCCATTCCAGGCGGTTATCTCTTTCGAGGAGACATCGGTGACGGTGAGCGGGTGCCGCAATTGTGGCAGCGTTTGCGCCAACGGGTGCGCGATGCACAAACAGCGCGAGACATCATCGAAGAAGCCGCTTATTCCTGGTTCAATCGCTTGATGGCGATTCGCATTTTGGAAAAAAACGGCTATATCTCCCCTACTCTTTCCTTTGCCGAAGGCTCTACGATTCCTTTGATTTTGCAAAATGCCCGTTTGGGACAACACGATGTCAGAAACCGTGTCGAACAAGCGCAGCTGCAACAATATCTGCAAGACGACAAAGACGAACAGGCGTTTGCCTTGCTTTTACGTCATTTATGCAATCAAAACCCTTTGATTCAGAAGGTTTTTGGGCGGCTCGATGATTTTACCGAAATCCTTTTGCCTGATAATTTGCTGGCGCAAAAAGGCATTTTACAGCATATCAACAACGCCGCTATTTCTGATGAGGATTTTCAACAAGTCGAATTGATTGGCTGGCTCTATCAGTTTTATATTGCCGATAAAAAAGATGAGGTCTTTGCGGGTTTTAAAAAAAATCAGAAGGCTCGGGCAGAGGATATTCCTGCCGCAACCCAAATCTTTACCCCTCAGTGGATTGTCCGTTATATGGTCGAAAATACCATCGGACGGATTTGGCTCGACCAAAATCCCGATTCTGCTTTGAAGGACGGCATGAAATATTTAGTTGCGCCCCCCAACCCCGAAGGGGAGCAAACCAATAATCAATTAACAATAAACAATATTCAATCCCTAAAACTCCTTGACCCTGCTTGTGGCTCGGGGCATATATTGGTCGAAGGCTTTGAGTTGTTGTTCAAAATGTATGACGAAGAAGGGTATTCCAAACGGGAAGCGGCTAAAAACATTCTCCAATACAACCTTTTTGGTTTGGATATTGACACACGGGCTGCCCAATTGGCGCAATTTGCCGTCCTTTTGAAAGCGGCACAGCTATCGGATAAAAACATACTCAATGCCGACATCCTGCCGCATATTTACGCTATGCCTGCGCCTTATGATTTTTCGGATGACCAAATTCAGACGTTTTGGGGAGATGCTCCCGCCCCTTTGGGGAGGGCTGGGGAGGGGCTGGAAGAATTAAAAGCCGCTTTGACGACTTTGCAGCAAGGGCAAAACATCGGTTCTGCTTTGATTGTCTCGCTGTCGCAAGCGGCTCGGGCGCACATACAGGCAAGGCTCGATGAACTCACAAGCCGCCCTTTGTCCTTTATGGAAGAAGCGGTTTTGCAACGCATCAAGCCCTTTATTGATGTTTTATTGGTGCTGTCGGATAGGTTTGAAGCGATTGCTGCGAATCCACCGTATATGGGTGCGAGTAGTATGAATTTAGAATTAAAAGAGTTTGTTACCAAAAACTACCCCCTCAGTAAAAATGATTTATTTGCCGTATTCATGGAGGTTTGTTCCAATTTATTGCTTAAAGATGCCCGTTATGGAATGATAAACCAACATTCTTGGATGTTCTTAGGTTCTTTTGAAGAATTACGAAGAAAAGTTATCAATAATCAGCAAATTGAAAACATACTGCATTTAGGACCTCGTACTTTCGATGAAATAAGTGGAGAAGTCGTTCAATCTACTGCTTTTGTAATAAAAAATA
>JANLRG010000501.1:0-4991 GCA_031361545.1 Bacteroidota bacterium | reverse complement strand
CTACTTGCTATTAGTTTAGCAGGCGCTTCAGCCTTTGCTCAATCTCAACGAACGGTTTTGTTTGAACAATTTACTCAGGCATCTTGTCCGCCTTGTGCAGCGACAAATCCTCCTTTGAATGCTTTATTGAATGCGCATCCTCAGGAAGTCGTTTCAATAAAATATCAAACTAATTGGCCCGGAACGGATCCAATGAATATTGATAATCCGACAGACGTTGCAACTCGTGTTACTTACTATAGTGTTACTGGTGTTCCTGATGGTGAATTAGATGGTGGAACAGCATTCTCTGGTCAACCAGGTGGAATGGTTTATTCAGATATCAGCACGAGATATGCAACTGCTTCTCCGTTTACAATCAATGTTAACTATAATGTAAATGCCACAAACGATACAATGTTTGTAACTGCTATGATTCGTTGTACACAGGATGTTTCAATGACAACACCAGTAGCTCATGTAGCAATTGTTGAAAGAAATATCTTTTGGCTTTCTGCACCGGGAACCAATGGCGAAAAACATTTTGAAAGTGTTATGAAAAAAATGTTGCCATCGGCAGCTGGAACAACTATTCCAACATCTTGGACAGTTGGAGATTCATTACAACTTTCGTTTGCTTATAAATTAGGTCACATCTACAATAAAAATGAATTGGCTGCTGTTGCATTTGTTCAAGACAATGCAACTAAAGAAGTTTTACAAGCGGGTTACAAAGCGCCAAACATCACTTTGGATGCTGGAGTTAATGACATTACTAACATCGTTGGTGTTCAGTGTAGCAGTGACATCACCCCACATGTTATCATCCAAAATTTTGCACCTACAGCTTTAACGAGTGCTAGCATTGGTTATTCAATTGACAACGGTGCAGTGTCTGTTTATAACTGGACAGGTTCTGTTGCTTCTTATGGTAGTTCAACTGTAACACTTCCTTTACTTACTTTAGTAGGAGCAGGATCACACACTTTAAAAACTTATGCCTTCAATCCTAATGGTGGAATGGATCAAGAGCCATTCAATGATACGTTGGCTCGAGCGATTTATGTTTATAACAGCAACGTAACAACACCTGTTAGTCAAACTTTTATTAGTGCTGTTTTCCCTCCTGCAGGTTTTGCTTCGGAAAATGTTGATCATGATGATTATTCTTGGTCTCGTTCAACTTCTGGTCACAATGGTGCTGGAAGTGGAAAATTAAACTTCTACAGTGCAGCTGATGGAACAATTGATAATTTATATGCTCCAAAATTTGATTTTACCAATGCAATCGCTGGTTCAATCTTAACTTTTGATGTTGCTCACGCAATTTATTCTGCTTCTTATTCTGATCGATTAAAAGTAAATGTATCATCTGATTGTGGTGCAACATGGACAAATGTTTATGATAAGGCAGGATCAACGCTAGCAACAGTAACTGCTGCACAAACTGCTGTCTTTACTCCATCAGCAGCTCAGTGGAGATTGGAAACGGTTTCTTTAGATCAGTTCATTGGTCTTTCTGAATTGTTAGTTCAGTTTCAAGGAATCAGTGCTTTTGGAAATAATATTTATGTAGATAACATCAACATAACTGACGGTACAGTTTCTGTTCCTATTACAGTATTTGAACAAGGTGTTAAGCTGTATCCAAATCCTGCAACTAACGTAGCTTATTTGAGTGTTAAACTTGAAAAAACTTCTGATCTTCAAGTGAAAATCATGAATGCTTTAGGAGCTCAAGTACGTTCTTATAACTTTAACAATGTAAATAATGAAGTGTTAAACTTAGATCTTCAAGGTCTTTCTCAAGGTAATTATGTAGTTACCGTTATCTGTGGAAACCAAGTGGTGAATAACCGTTTGAACATTACAGAATAATTGTGATATTTGTAAAGTATAAAAGGGCTTAAGCAATTAAGCCCTTTTTTATTAAAAAGAAATATGAAAAAAATAATATTTGTCGCTGCGTTGTTTTATACAACACTCGCCTTTTGTCAAAACGAAAAAAAATCTTCCCAATCAATTCCTTCAGTCGATTTAAAAAATATGACAGGACAAGTTGTGAAGTCGTCTTCTTTCACTAATGATGGAAAACCTTTTGTGATTGACTTTTGGGCAACATGGTGTAAGCCTTGTATTGAAGAGTTAAATGCAATCAACGAAGTTTATGCTGACTGGCAAAAAGAAACGGGAGTAAAAGTTATTATCGTTTCACTAGACGATGCAAAAACAATGAGTCGCGTTGCTCCGTTTGTTAACGGTCGACGTTGGACTTATGAAAGTTACATTGACCCGAATGCTGATTTCAAAAGAGCGATGAATGTTAATATGCCGCCTCAAACTTTTGTAGTTGATGGAAAAGGAAATATTGTTTGGCAACATGTCGGTTTTGCAGAAGGAAATGAAGATGAAATATTTGAAGTGATAAAAAAAGTTGCTGAAGGAAAACCAATTAATTAGTTCGATAACGTGATAAAAAAAATAGTATTCACTGTCTGTATTATTGCGTCTGCTTTCAAAGCTAAAAGTCAAAATATAGACGCTTCAAGTATTCATGGAAATTTTGAGTTCTTAGGTCAGTATTATCTGACCGATTCAGTTATAGGAGCTCCCGTTGTGAAAGAAAAATTTTTAAACAACGCTTTTCTCAATTTGAATTACGAATATCAAAACTTTACTGCCGGGCTCCGTTATGAAAGTTACAGAAACCCACTCTTAGGATTTGAAAGAGATTATACAGGAAGTGGAATTATGTACAGATACATCAACTACAAAAAAGATGGAATCGATGTCACTGTTGGAAATTTCTATGATCAATTTGGGAATGGATTAATCTTTCGCAGCTATGAAGAAAGAGGTTTAGGCTTAGACAATGCAATGGAAGGTGTAAGAGTGAAATACATTCCTGTTGCCGGACTCACTCTCAAAGGAATTGTAGGGGTTCAACGAAATTTTTTCACCTTAGGGAAGGGAATTGTGAGAGGCTTCGATGCAGACTGGAATTTGAATGAAAGCATTTCTAAGTTGAAAGATAAGAAAACGCAAATAGTTATAGGCGGTAGTTTTGTCAGTAAATATCAAGCTGATGATAATAACACCTATATTTTGCCTGAGAATGTCGGAGCAGGTGCAGGTCGTTTCAATATTATTCGCGGAGGTTGGAACTTTGGTGGTGAATTCGCATTCAAAGCAAACGATCCTTCTTACACCAATGGATTTATCTATAAAAACGGATCTGCTACTTTGCTGACAGCAACATATTCGAAACCCGGTTTCGGATTTAATTTCGGAGCGAAAAGAATTGATAATATGAGTTTCAGATCTGATCGAAATGCTGTTTTCAATAGTCTTTTGATTAACTACCTTCCTGCAATGACAAAGCAGCACACAAATATTCTAGCGTCGTTTTATCCGTATGCTACACAGCCAAATGGAGAATATGGATTTCAAGGCGAAGTCTTCTTTCATATCAAGGAGGGAAATTTTTTAGGTGGATCGCGTGGTGCTGATTTGGCTTTAAATTATTCACGTGCTCAAAGTATCGAACATCAACCAACTTCAGAAATTGATCAAGGATACAAATCCGATTTTTTTAAGTTCGGCAAGGAAGTTTATTATGAAGATTTTAATGTTGAGTACACACATAAATTAAGTAAAGCCGTAAAATTAATTTTAACTTATGTTTATATCAATTACAATAAAGATGTGATTGAAGGTCGTCCTGGTTTTGGACATGTCTATAGTCATATCGGAATTGCTGAGTTCAATTGGAAAATTGATTCAAAGCATAATTTGAGAACTGAGCTGCAACATTTATACACAGAGCAAGATGCTAAAAGTTGGGCCCTTCTCTTAGCTGAATATACTGTAGCACCGCATTGGTTCTTTGCAGGATTTAGTGAATACAATTATGCGAATTCTAATTCCGATAAAAAATTTAATTATTACAATCTTTCATTGGGCTACACCAATAAAGCTAATCGTATAGCCGTTGGTTATGGACGACAAAGAGCAGGATTGTTTTGTGTAGGTGGAATTTGCCGGACTGTTCCAGCATCCAACGGATTTAATATTTCAATAACAAGTAGTTTCTAATTCAATGAAAAAAATAATTCAAATTGTAGTGATGGTTCTAGCCGTAATTACTTTTTCGGCCTGCGATAAAATAGAAGGACCAACCAGAGAAGTTAATAATTCTGGTGTAGTGATTGGTGATAAAATTGTGATCGATGGTGATACAATTGTTTTTCCTGATAATACTTCGCCCGCCATCTCACACGTACTCGTTGAAGATTATACCGGACATCTCTGTGGATCATGCCCTCCTGCTGGTATTCTACTGAACGATTCTATGCGTGCTTCTTTCGGTGATCAACTTGTAGTCATTAGTGTTCACTCTGGTCAGTTTGCAGATATATGTCCAGCCGCTTTAGATTGTCCATCTGCTGCTCCTGCTGGTGCATTTACAATGGACTATCGTACGAGCGTCGGGAATGCATGGACAACGAAGTTTGGTGTCAGCGCAAATCCAATTGGAATGGTAGATAGAACTGGATATCCATTATCACACAAAAAAACGTATTCTTCTTGGAAAACTACTGCACAGGGAGAATTGAATAACGCTCCCTCAGCTAAAATGGATGTTAGTTTGAAATATGATACAGTGACTCGCAAACTGAAAGCGGGAGTTAAAACAGAAATGGTTCAAGCATATAGCGGAACTATAAAATTACAAATGGTAGTAGTAGAAGATAGTATTATCAATTGGCAACAATGGTATAGCCACGTTCCAACCTTGGTACCCGATTTTGTTCATCATAATGTTTTACGTATGTCTATGAATGGAGATTTTGGTGATACACTTTCAGTTTCTACGAGTACAAATGCAGGTGAAAAATTATTCAAAGGATATTTTAATACTCTTGCATCTAATTGGAATTATACCAAGTGTAAAGTAATTGCATTTATATATGATGCCGACACGTATAAAGTAATTCAAGTGGTAGAGAAAA
>JANLRG010000477.1:0-1173 GCA_031361545.1 Bacteroidota bacterium | reverse complement strand
ACGAATTTTACGAATTACACGAATCTAAATAGATATTTTAATTCGTGTAATTCGTAAAATTTGCCTAATTCGTGGCTTACATAGTAGATAATTTGTGTGAATCTGTGGAGCTACAATTACTTAATCATCTTCATCTTTTTTCCCCATCTTCACAAAAGCAGCTCGTACAGGTGCAGGCATATCAGAATTCAAACCTTTAATCGCTTTCCAAAGCACTTCGTTAAATTCCCTTTCTGGCACAGCGTCAAGTTTGGCAAGATTAAAATATTCCGATTTTTTAGTTAATTCATTGTCAACAACATTGCGCTCGTCAGTACTTTGTAAAGGTTCAATAGCTGTATAAGGTGTAACATCGGGCGTTGCAGTGAAAGCATGGTACATAGGCGTTGCGGCGGCATCGTATTGGCTCATTGGCGGCAAACCGAGGATTAATTCCATTGTCCGCACCATCGAACTTGTGGAATACATGGTGTGGTCAACAAACTTTTGCTTGATATATGGACTCACAATATAAGCTGTTGAACGGTGGGCGTCCACGTGGTCAGCGCCATTTTGAGCATCGTCTTCTACAACAAAAACAGCACTTTCTTTCCAAATAGATGACTTTGACAGATGTTCGATAAAACGCCCGACTGCCAAATCATTGTCTGCCACAGCCGCTTTAGGCGAGTATGCGCCTTTTGACAAGCCCGAAGTATGGTCATTTCCAAGGCGAATGGTATTAAAACGAGGTACTTGACCGATATTTAACAGCGAATCAAAATCCTGTTCCCAATCTTTTTCACGGTTAATATCTTTATATTTCAAATCCCATGCTGAATAATTTGGGCAAATATGACCTTCCAATGTTTCATAATTGGCTTTGCCCCCGTCGGCAAATTCGCCATAAGTGCGGTAGCTGACGCCGCCTCTTTTGCAATTGTCCCAAAAGAAACCTGATTTTGGAAACGCTACTTTGCGCGTACCTTCATAGTCGTAGCTGCCACCTTTGCCGCCGTAGCTTGTGACCCATGTTTTTTCAACAAAATCATTGGCATAAGCCGCCATCGTCCAATTATGTCCATCGGCTGACACTTCGGCATCCACATAAAAATTATCGAACAAAACAAAATCCTTTACTATCTTATGTTGATTGGGTGTAACAGATTCTGGAAACAAAAGCAGGGACGTATC
>JANLRG010000454.1:0-3864 GCA_031361545.1 Bacteroidota bacterium | reverse complement strand
TTGTAAGAAAGTGGGATAAACCGCCAACACGTCATCTTGAGTTTGGAACTCCGCTGTATTCCTAATGACCTCACTTGTACGATCAGTAACATCATATTCCTTTAAAGAATCTTCAATTTCAGCTATTGTTTTTAGAATATTAGGTACATCTGAATTGATACCACCAGAAGGTGTATAGCTCAGTTCTGTGCCCTCAAGTTTCTGCAAAACTGACTCCCTTTCTATTAGTGCAATTTCCAATAAAGTTAAGGCTTCTTCTTGGGCGATTTTATTCATTTTCTTTACACTCTCAGACAGTTTCATGTCTTTTATTTCTTTTATTTTTTCCAAAAATGATAATAGTTCTTGAACTTTAATATCATCTACCTCTAATGTGTATTCCTCAGCAATATTTTCTGGTATCACTACATTTTCTTGAGGTTTTTCGTGTATCATATTGATAAAACTATACCACATAAAACAACTTGATTACAATATATATTCGAGCTAACATAATACTGTGCAATGAGTTTTCGACCCTACTGTTCCACTAATATAAAAAAGTGTTCAGATAGACTAAAAATCATTTTATTCGTTTAAGATAAAACTATTTTATACAAATCTTCAAATTCACTCGTTAGTTTTCTTATTTTCTCAGGGTTGGTAACAGGGTTCGTGCAGGTAAATGTAAATCACACAATAAAAGCAGATTCAAGCAATAATATGTCAGGATCATATGTTTTTGATATAAATAAAAACTTAGGATCTACACATGATTTATTACCTGGGGTGTTGGACGGTGCAAAAGTTAGTGTTAGTAATTCAAAACAAAAAATTGATAAGATAACTGTAAATGCTCTTCGGTTAGATGAAAAAACTATTATAATTAAAGGTTATAATGAAACAGTTGATAATGCTTTGTTAAATACAATTAGTCTTGAAAATATTCAAAATATTGATATTTCAACATCATCATCTTACGGTATAGACGTGGTGCCGGTAACAGTTGACTTATTATTAGGTGATGAAATAGTGCAATTAACCGACAGTAATAATGGTGATATTGTTGAATATGAAGTGTTGATTGGTGATACACTATCAACTATTGCAAATAAGTATAATATTTCTGTTGACACTATTTTGTGGGCCAATGATTTAAATTCAAAAAGTAGTATAAAGGTTGGTCAAAAACTGGTTATATTACCAGTCTCAGGCTTATCATATAAGGTTAAGAATGGAGATACGGTAAGTGGGTTAGCTACTAAGTTTAATGTTTCAGAGAGGGATATTGTAGATTTTAATAAAACGAATGATAATAGGTTGGTTATTGGTGAAAGTATTATTATTCCAGGAGCTAGGTTAAAAAACCAAGTTCAAATAAGTGTAAATACTAATACCAATACTAATTCTACAATTAAAATAGCTTCAGGAAATGGTGACTCGAGTTCAATGGCAAAACCGATTGGAGGTGGGGCTATAAAAACACAAGGTATACATGGTCATAATGGAATAGATTTTGGTGCACCTATTGGAACACAGGTATATTCAGCGCTCAATGGTGTTGTGACTCTTGTGCGTGGTGGTGATGGTTGGAATGGAGGGTATGGTAATTATATGGTTATAAAACACAGCAATGGTGTGCAGACCTTATACGCACATTTGGATAGTATTGAGGTGAGTCAAGGTCAAACTACAGCCAGAGGTCAATCTATTGCCAAATCAGGCAACACTGGTCAATCTACTGGCCCTCACCTTCATTTTGAGGTTCGAGGTGCTAGAAATCCTTTTTAAGCAATTTAACAGCCAAATCTATAGTATCCTTAGCTACTATAGGTTTTTTTGTTTCATCTATAATATATTTTAGTTTTGTAATATCTTTAGCTAAATTAATGATTAAGTCTAGCTCTGCTTGTTCGTAATAATCATTCAAAGTACTGATGATCTGATCAATTTGCTCTACTTGTTCAATTTCTATTCTATTGTTTCTGAATCTGCGTATTATATCATTGATATACATATAGTCCTCAGGCTTATACTCTAAAATTGTATTATCAATATTTTGTATATAAAAATCAAAAAAACTATTTTCTAGCGCTCTTAGTTTTTGTCTGTACCTTAAAATATGCCTCTGCAGACATAAACACTTATCATCATGAAAACTATTAAATAAGTTATTACTGTTTCCACACGGACATGAATTATAAAAGCAGACTATGCTTGATTTATGTAGTTTTTTAATAATATACAAAATGTCTTCAGGTACAGAAATAAAATTTTCTATTACATTAAAACCAAAATAACTTTCATCTATCATTGAAAGTAAGTCATCTTTCTGGGTTTGATTATCTATCGTAGATATTTTGGGATATACAAACATATCCATAATTGAGCGATCATATGTACTAAGAACATTTGATATATTTAGTATCTCAAAACTATTTAATCTACATGTATAGTATGTCAAGTTTTTAAGAAATTTTTTTATGTATGATTCTTTTTTATTTTCAATAAATATATTTCTGTTCGTGCAAATTGCTAATAGTATTTTAAATACATTTTCATCAGATAAATCTATGTGTTGTTTTGTTGCTTTGTATATTATGTTATTCTGATCATTTTTAAAAACATAAAAATTATTGTTCTTAATATTCTGAATTAACTCCCCCAATGTGTCTGCAACAATAAATTTAAGTTTATTTTTATCAATTTCGTCCGACACATAGTTAGGATATGTATTCAATATTTCTAAGTCACCGCGACTGCAAACTATGCATGTTATATTGTTTTGTATTGCTTGATATATTGATTTTAATATAAAATTAGAAGGAATTATGTTTCCTACTATTGACAACTCTCCTATGACAAGTATATTTTCATTAAATTGAATTTGATTCATATGAACTAAGCAACTTATTGCAATTCCTAGATCATAAATATTGGTTTTTTTATCAATGTTTGTCGGTAATAAATTAACTGTAATTTTTTTATTATCTGATTTTAGATTCATTAATTTTTGTGACCGTAAAGCAGAATAAATCCTGTCTTTTGTATCGGAAGAATTTTTTTGACTTATGCCTAATATAGAAAATCGATAAAGACCGTTTAATATAATTGTTTCAATTTCAATAATGATTGATGACTCATGGGTCAAATTGGTTGTGTATATTTTATATGTTGGGTTATTTTGCATTATTTAATAATACAAAACTGTTCATAAAGTTTTCGTAAAGAAAATATAAAGTATTAACGAGATATGTTTTCCTTTAATAATCTGTCTTTAATGTCAATAAATGAAGATTCTCCAGAAGTAATCAATAAATACTTATTATTAATAAAACCATAAATGATATCAGTATTGTCTTCATTTTTAATATATTCTCTTATATCATAATTTTTTAAAATTTTATCAATAAATCCAACTGTATTTTGTTTGCTATATTTTTTTTCTGATGATGAAGTTGCTACAGTCAGTACTGCTGTATTTATATCATTATTTCCAATGAAAATATCTTTTAAATCTATACCCATAAATTTTTCCCAATCAAGGATAGATTTAAATGCTAGGTCAAAATTATTTACTTTAATTAATAAATAAGTTTCAAATTTGTCGCCTTTAACTGAATATAAGCCAAATGTATATACATCATTCAAAGATCGCAAAAAAGACTCGCCTCCAGAATATCTTATCTTTTCAAAAAAATGAACAACAGTAAGATTTGTGTCGATAGAGATATTGTTTCCAGGTGCAATTTTTTTTGTCAGAAGAAGGTCTTTTATCTTATTGATTCCGGTGATAATTTCAAATCTATTTAAACCTGAAAAATCTGCTGATTGAATAATTTCTGGATTTAAAATATCACTATTTTTTATAAGTGGTTTGGCTGC
>JANLRG010000377.1:0-1207 GCA_031361545.1 Bacteroidota bacterium | reverse complement strand
CCGCATCGCCACCCTTCTCTCTGATATGGACGCAGAGATAGTTGTATTGGAAAAGAAGCTGGACAAGTATCGGTCATTGAAGCAGGGTATGATGCAGCAATTATTGACGGGACAGATACGGTTGGTTTGATAATGATGAATGATAAATGATGAGAGATGAATGTGTAAGGCGTTGGAAAGCAGCGTTCCTAATGAATGACAAAAGGGGTAAAATACTGAGGGGGGTGTTTCTACGGAATGACAAAAAAAGTGAAAAAGGTTTTAACTTGCGACAAAATTAAGAGACATGGCAGAATTACGAAATTTACCAATAGGTCGTCAATACTTTGCGAATATTCGCAGAGACAATGCTATTTATATTGACAAAACCGAATACATATACAAAATATGTAGCCCTGCAAGTGGTAGCTATTTTTTATCACGTCCACGACGCTTTGGAAAATCATTAACACTCGACACTATGGCAGAATTGTTTTCGGGCAACCGCGCTTTATTTGAGGGTTTGTGGATAGCTGATAAATGGGATTGGACGGAAACATATCCTGTTATTCGTTTGTCATTAGATGCCATAAGTCATGAAGAAGGCTTAAAAGATGCCTTATTAATCGCTATTCAAGAAATTGCAGAAAATTTCGGCTTGTCATTAGTGGCAAAAAGTCCGGGAGCGGGCTTAAATGAATTAATAAAAAAAGTAGTAAAAAAGACAGGAAAGCAAGTCGTTATCCTGATTGATGAATATGACAAACCGATAGTTGACTATATAGACCCCTACAATTTAGAGATGGCAAATAAGCAACGGGATATACTGAAAGCGTTTTTTAGTATTTTGAAAAATGCCTCGAAAGATATCCGTTTTTTGTTGATTACAGGCGTGTCAAAGTTTTCCAAAGTGTCTATTTTTTCAGAATTAAATCATTTAGATGATTTGACACTTGACCCAAATTATGCGGCACTTTGTGGTTATACGCAAGCCGAATTAGAGCATTATTTTGCCCCTTATCTTGCAATCATGCCCGAAGAAACATTAGAAAAAATGAAACTCTGGTACAATGGTTACAGTTGGGACGGTGCGACCTTTGTGTATAATCCGCTTTCCGTGCTTAAATTTTTTAAGCATCAGACATACAGCAATTTTTGGTTTGAAACAGGAACGCCTACATTTTTAGTCAAACTCTTACGGAAACGTTTTACATATAACTTAGAAGAA
>JANLRG010000333.1:0-1491 GCA_031361545.1 Bacteroidota bacterium | reverse complement strand
GCGACAACCTCGCTGCCTTTCTTTACGATATTCAACAAAAGCACATTATTGTTTACAGCCGCATTATCAAAACCATTCAAAGCATTGCTCCATACTTTTCCGACTTCTTTTTTCAGCCCAATACTGAGGGGTATCTGCGTTTACAATGGCAGGATAAATACAGTTCAACAGTTTATGGTGCAGCGGATTTATCAGATGGCACTATCCGTTTTATAGCATTGACGGTATTGTTTATGCAGCCTAATTTGCCTCAAACATTGATTATTGATGAACCCGAATTAGGGCTTCACCCCTTCGCTATTTCAAAATTAGCGGGTATGATTCAGAGTGTTGCGGCTAAAGGTACGCAGGTAATTGTTGCTACACAATCCACTGACTTAATGAGTTATTTCAATCCTGATGATATTATTGCTGTTGACCAACACAATGGTGAATCCGTTTTTAATAGATTGAAACAAGAAGATTTGGATATTTGGCTCACGGATTATTCTTTGGGGGATTTATGGAAAAGAAATATTATAACCGAAGGACAACCCTGAAATGCCCAAAAGTATGAAAAGAATAATCATCGTTAATGAAGGTGAAACAGAGCAAGAGTTTTGCAAAGATGTTTTGCAACCTCATTTTTTGCGTCAAGATATATTGATTGAATATCCCACGATTAAAAAATCCGGTGGTGGCATTGTGGCTTGGGAATCATTGAAGAAACAAATTGATAATCATTTAAAGCAAGACCCCACTGCTTTTGTCACTACGCTTATTGATTATTACGGCATTAATGGGAAACTCAAATTTCCAAAATGGGATGAAGCTAAAGCCGTTGTAGATAAAAATCATAGACTTTCTTTTTTAGAACAATCTATGAAAGAGTTGATAGATGCCTCTCATAATTATCGTTTTATTCCTTATATCCAACTGCACGAGTTTGAAGGCTTGCTTTTTAACAATATTGATGTTTTTAAAAGTCAAATCGCTCCCAATGAATTTAAAAACTATGAAGAATTAGTCAAAACTATAAATGACTATCCTAATCCTGAACTCATCAACGATGGCAAAACAACGGCTCCTTCTAAAAGATTACAAAGCTTGATTATTGGCTACAACAAACCCGTCTATGGCTCTATCTTAGCCGAAGCCATCGGTTTGCCTAAAATTCGAGCTAAATGCCCCCGTTTCAATGATTGGATAACCATATTGGAGGCGGTCTAAATAGAGCGCAGGCAAGTGCCTGAACATTTTTCCAATGGGAAAAAAGTTGGCGCACATTGGAGCGAACATTTTTCCGATGTGAAAAAAATTGGCGCACATGCACATGAATATTTTTCCGATGCGAATAAAGTTGGCGCACAAGTGCATGAATATTTTTCCGATGCGAAAAAAGTTGGCGCACATTGGAGCGAACATTTTTCCGATGTGAAAAAAATTGGCGCACATGCACATGAATATTTTTCCGATGCGAATAAAGTTGGCGCACAAGTGCATGAATATTTT
>JANLRG010000323.1:0-1725 GCA_031361545.1 Bacteroidota bacterium | reverse complement strand
GGTTTAATGTAAAAAATCATTTTTTAATATGTTTAAAGTTTTACTTACAAACGGCGCATACAAACAAACATTAGCCATCGCGCGCAGTTTGGGAGCAGCGGGTTATGAAGTCGGCATCGTTTCGCACCATGCCTTGAGTGTTGGTTTTTTTTCAAAATATTGTAGCCATCGGCATATCATTACAGAAATAAATAATGGTCAAATATATACACAACAACTCATTTTTTTATTAAAAAGATACCCTTACGATATTGTTTTGCCTGTTGGCTATCCTGTTACGGGCTGGCTGGCTGAATGGGCTGATACTATTCGCCCTTTTTCAAAACTGCCTTTGGCACATATTTCAGCTTTTAATATTTTTGAAGATAAACAAAAAACACATGATTTAGCGCACCAATTGGGTATTCCTATACCTCTCACTTTTGCCCCTAAAACACTTCAAGATGCAACAAAATGTTTTAATTTATTAGAATTGCCGATTGTATTCAAGAAAATAATGGAAGGGCAAAACCAAATAGCTTATGCCTATAATCAAGATGATTATTTTAGATTTTTCAAGGAATTTAATGCTACTACTGAGGGGTTCATCGTTCAAGAGTTTCTAACTGGTCAAGGAGCCGGTTATTTTGCGCTTTATGAAAATGGCGTTCTGAAACAAGATTTTATGCACTTACGCTTGCGTGAATATCCAATAGAAGGCGGAGCCGCTTGCTTTGCACAAAGCATTGATAATGAACAACTTAGAAAGTTTGGCGAACGTATTTTAACAGCCGTTCAGTGGCATGGCGTAGCGATGGTGGAGTTCAAATTCGATGCGAAAGGTGAGCCACGTTTGCTGGAAGTGAATCCAAAATTTTGGGGATCTTATGACCTTTGTGTAGCAGCCAATGCAGATTTTGCAGTTCCGCTTGTAGAAATGGCTTTAGGTAAAACGCTTTCGGCACCCCCTCATTGTAAACGCAATTTACGCTTTTCTTGGCTGATGAATGGGGATTTGTTGAACGGTATTGAGAGAGGTAAAGTCCTTGAAATATTATCAGATTTTTTTAAAACATCTACTCGTTCTAATCTTCAATGGAGAGACCCTTTAGCGAGTCTTTTTTTAATTTTAAGTGGCATTTTGCCTATTTTTAAAGCTATATTCAGCAAAATGAGGTTTAGAAAATGAAAGCCATTATCCATTTACATTCAAAATATTCTTTTGATTGCTTCACATCGCCTGAAAAATTGGTGGATATGGCAATTGAAAATAATATTGATGTCTTGTGCATCACTGATCATGACACAATTCAAGGCTCTGTTCATGCTCAAAAATATGCTCAAAAACGCTATGGTGATGCGCTCAAAGTTATCATCGGTGCAGAATATAAAACGGACTATGGCGACATAATCGGTTTAAATTTGAAAGAAGAAATCCAGTTGACCAAAGCCGAAGACGTGATTCAAGCTATCAAAAAACAAGGAGGCTTGGTTTTATTGCCCCATCCGTTTGTGAGCCATAAAAACATCGAATATTTAGCACAACAATCCGATTTAATAGAAATTTTCAATGCAAGATCATCCTCAAATGCAAATGAAGCAGCAACCGAATTGGCTAAAAGTCTCAATAAACCTCAATATGTCTCATCTGATGCACACTTTTTAACTGATGCCGATTTATGTATCAATACTTTTGATGTTAAAAAGAGTATGCCTTTTGAAATAGCACTTTTACAAGCAGATAGG
>JANLRG010000321.1:0-1308 GCA_031361545.1 Bacteroidota bacterium | reverse complement strand
TCAAACCGATATTATCTGATTTAACAAAATCTAAATTTCGATTAAGATACACACCATTCAAGTTTTTAGCAAAATATAGCGCTGGTTGAATCAACTGACTTTGACGACTATAATTCAATTGCACAAAGCTATTTTTATTCGTTTTATAATTCAAAATGGCAGATGGTTCAAGGGAAAACTTTTCATTAAAACTAAAATATACTGCTCGAACACCTATTTTGTAATTCAACTTGTTGCTTAATTCCCCTGTCAGATCTGCATAAGGAATCAACCATACGCCGTTGCCATCAGACACTTTATTAGATGTATTTGACGAAATTTTAGAAATAAGATTATTAGTAATCGCTTCTTCTTTGACGATTAAGCCGAATGACCCCTCAGTAAACGCGCGTGATTGCTCGGGTTTTCCGCCTAAGTTGCTATTAATTTCTGTTTTAAAAAAATACTTAGCGTGGGTATTATCTATCGTTTCCACTTTTGTAGGCTGCTCCAAACGATTGTAACCAATGGCATTTCGCTTATCATCCAAAGCGGAAGCGACGAAAACAGATTGCCAAAACATTTTTTTACCCAACGATACTTGATGTTTTAAGCCCAAAGCACCCATGCGTCCCTTGAAACTGATGTCTTGACTGTCTTTATCCGCAATCCACTCTCCTGGCTTTTTGGTTTTAAATATATTTTCACTCACACCGCCAACGCCAAATATGCTGAACTCGCCCATCTTTTGAGTTGGAAAATTCAAATTAAACGACAAATCTTGATAATTAATGGCTTCATCCCCAAGCGGCACACCTAACTTGGAGAGTAAACCCACAGTAGCATAGCGATAATTAATCAAATAAGACGCCTTTTTCCCTTTATTAAAATACCCTTCAGTAGCAGCATCCAAACCTATCAAACTGAGCTGCACCGTATTTTGATGGCGGCTATCATTGCCCTTACGCAAGCGCATATCGAGCGCACCCGCCAAAGCATTGCCATACTGAGGGGGCATCGAGCCCTGATAAAGTGTGGTATTTTCAAGCAATTGCGCTGACAATATCATCACACCGCCGCCATTCGCCGAAGCCCTATCGCTCAATGTACCTGCATTGCTGAGGTGGTTGGGGTTCACAATTTCAGCCCCTTCGAGATACCACTGGAGAGCATTAGGCGATATGCCCCGAATAGAGAGGTTGTTCGCTTGGTCGTTGTCCGTTGCTACTCCTGCTGCGAACGATGCATAACGCGCTGGATCGGCAAAAGTAGCCGGATATTGAAAACGCAATTTTTCAATGAGTGATACAGACGGAAAACTTGTAAGGC
>JANLRG010000295.1:0-2091 GCA_031361545.1 Bacteroidota bacterium | reverse complement strand
CCATTGCCTTAGAATTTGCTAAACATTTTAGTGTCGTCGGTTTTGACATCAACGAAGCGCGTCTTGACTTGATGCGTCAAGGTATTGACCCATCAAAAGAGTTAGAATCGGCTGCGTTTGATAATACAGATATAGTGTTCACAAATGACATAGAAATACTGAGGGGTGCCCACTTTTTTGTCGTTGCTGTTCCTACGGATATTGATGAACATAAAGTGCCTAATTTGAATCCGCTTAAAGGCGCTTCTCGGACAGTTGGAAAGGCTTTGAAAAAAGGCGATTATGTTGTATATGAATCAACCGTTTACCCCGGCTGTACAGAAGAAGACTGCTTGCCTATTGTGGACAGTGAATGTGGTTTAGTCGCTGGAAAAGATTATAAATACGGTTATTCGCCTGAACGTATTAACCCAGGTGATAAAGAACGGACATTAACTAAAATCCTGAAAATTGTTTCTGGTTGTGATGACGAATCTTTAGAGGAAATAGCACAAGTTTACGGACATATCATTACGGCAGGTGTTTATAAAGCACAATCTGTAAAAGTTGCAGAAGCTGCTAAAGTGATTGAAAATTCACAACGCGATATAAACATAGCTTTTGTCAACGAATTGTCCATGATTTTTGATAAAATGGGTATTGATACAAAAGCAGTATTAGAGGCGGCTGGGACGAAATGGAATTTTTTAAAATTTCAACCTGGTTTAGTTGGCGGGCATTGTATTGGGGTTGACCCCTATTATTTGGCGTATAAATCAGCGCAATTGGGGTATAACTCAGAAGTAATTTTGAGTGGTCGGCGCATCAATGACAACATGCCTTCACATGTGGCGAAACGCTTAGTGCAATTATTGATTCAGAAAGGTAAAAACCCAGGACAGTCTAAAGTCTTGGTCATGGGTTTAACTTTCAAAGAAAATGTTGCCGACATTCGCAATTCTAAAGTTGTCAATATCATTAAAGAATTGATGCAGTATTCAGTAAATGTACACATCACAGATGCTTGGGCATCCGCTAATGAAGTAGCCCATGAATACAAATTAACGTTAACAGACACTATTTCTAACAATTATGACGCTGTTATTGTTGCGGTTGCTCATGAAGAATATAAAGCATACAATAGCCCTTATTTCACATCCATTATGACCGACAACCCTATTCTGATGGATTTAAAAGGCTTATATGACATGAAAAATGATAATGTTATCACCTATTGGAGCTTATGAAAAAAAATATTTTAGTAACTGGCGGTGCAGGATTCATCGGTTCTAACTTAGTGGAAGCTTTGCTACAAGATGAACGTGTTGGAAAGGTGCGGGTATTAGACAATCTTTCAACGGGGTATTTACACAATATTGAAGCATTTCTTTATAATCCTAATTTTGAGTTTTTGAAAGGAGACATTCGAGATTATGATACCTGTTTAAAGGCTTGCGAAGGTATTGATTTGATTTCTCACCAAGCTGCTTTAGGTTCTGTTCCGCGCTCAATTGATGACCCTTTGACGACGAATGCGGTTAATATCACAGGAACACTTAATATTTTTACAGCCGCGAAAACACAAGGCGTTAAACGCGTCATATTCGCCGCTTCTTCCTCTACTTATGGAGATAGTAAAGGCTTACCAAAAGTAGAAGATATTATTGGAAACCCCTTATCGCCTTATGCCGTGACTAAATATGTTATGGAACTCTACGCCCACGCTTTCCAATTGAATTATGGATTAGAATACATTGGCTTGCGTTATTTTAATGTGTTTGGACCTAAACAAAGCCCAAATGGAGCCTATGCAGCAGTAATTCCACTTTTTATTGACTCTATACTGAGGGGGGTGCCGCCGATAATAAATGGCGATGGTTCAGTAAGTAGAGATTTTACTTACGTTGCCAATGCGGTACAAGCAAATATCTTAGCTTTGTTTACAAGTAATACTGAGGGGGTCAATCAGATTTATAATGTGGCTTGTGGCGAACGAACAACGCTTAGGCAATTATACACGGCAATTCAAGAAGCCGCACAATCTAATTTAAAACCCATTTATGGCGCTGCGAGAAGAGGTGATATTCCGCATAGTTTGGCGGATATTTCTAA
>JANLRG010000283.1:0-1199 GCA_031361545.1 Bacteroidota bacterium | reverse complement strand
AGATTTAATAACGAGTTTATTATGCTCTACTCTTGAAAAAACAGATGCGAGCATATTTTCTTTTTCTAACAATGACAAATTCACTGATTCATTTGGTTTAAATGAACTTAAAATATTTTCTATTTCTTTGTGATTAATAATTTTTTTCATGCCGTTGTTTTAATTTTTCTAATATACGATGAACTTTTACTGATATAGTGTTTTCTTTTTGACCAGTGATTTCTGATATCTCAGTCAAACTCATATTGTCGACATATCTCATGTAAACCAATTCTTGAGATTCAAGATCTAAGTCCTTAAGCGATTTAACTAACTTCTTGTAATCAATATCTATACTTGTGTTGTGGGACACATCTTCGTCTGATGAGTACTCATATCCACTATCAAGCAAGTCGTCCAGTGATTGACTTTGCTTCTTTCGATAATGATCAATAATTGTGTTTCTAGTTGTTTTAAAGAGAAAGGCTTTGTGACTGAAACTTATTTCATTTTCATTTTCCAAGCTATCTGTTAAATACTTAAAGTACTTAAAAAATACGTCTTGTACGATATCAATCGCCTTATCCTTATCACTTACTCTAAACAAAGTAAATCGATATAGTTGATCTATGTGCTCGTTGTATATTTTTTCAAAGTAGCTGTTGAACTCTGTTTTTGAAAGAGATTTTATCGCTGTATTGGTGTTGGACATAATGTCTTCTTTCATATTATTAAACGTATGAGATGAGGTTATATTACAAGAAAAAGCAATATTTAATTGGATAAATAGGTAATTACTGTAAGTGTGATTACTAATATAGTAACGAAACCTGTTATGAGTTTTATTGAGGTGTTGTCTATCATATTGGTAGAACTATTATAACACAAAAACCACCGGTGAGGGTGGTTTTTTGTTTAACTTACCTTAGCCCTTAAGCTAGGATCGTCATTGTTAAGTAATCAGTTAAGATTATTTTACGAATGCTGCGAATCCTTCACTATCTAGAGGCTCGAATCCACCTGGTAGTGTTACAGATACTCCTGTTGATGCAGGTTTATAAGTAATACTTGAGATGAATGTTCGTAGGTTTGTTGTTGATGAAGTTGCGATTGTTGCAAAATCAGCTGGACCGAATGAGTAAGTGATGTCAACTGATTTTGGAGCCCCATCAGCAAAGAATGTTAGGTTTCCTTCTGAAGGAACAACGTTAACTGTTGTT
>JANLRG010000173.1:0-1421 GCA_031361545.1 Bacteroidota bacterium | reverse complement strand
CTTACCCTGGTTTTTTTACGTCGGCTGGGGCAGTTTCAGAGCATCCTGCACTAAAAGCGTCTTCGCCTCAAGCCCCTATGTCGAACCTTTGGCGAGATGATGCTTTTCATAATGGCGCTTTTATGTTGGCGGCTAATTTTGGTTTTTATCCTTTTTTTATGGAATATAAAACGCCTTCAAAAGAGCGTTTAACAGCTCCTTTCGAGATTGAAAATCCTGATGGTTATGATTTTTATTTAAAAATGGGCAGCACTAAAAACTCGGAAGCCAATTATTATAAAGGGCGCAATGTCTATTATCACGAAAATTTTGAACATCCAAATTATGATGAGCATTGGAAAAGTCGAACCATTTTATCCCATTTAAAAGGCATCAAACATGCCGTTATGGTAGTCGGTGGTTGGTACGATGCAGAGGATTTGTATGGCACTTTCAATACGTATAAAGCCATTGAAAATCAAAATCCGAACATTAAAAACATCTTCGTTGTCGGACCTTGGACACATGGAGGCTGGGCTGGTGCATCAGGCCAAACGCTCGGAGATGTAGATTTTGGCGCAAGGGTTTCCCCATATTATCAAGAGAATATTGAAACGAAATTCTTTCGACATTATCTGATGGATGAAACGCAGCCGCTTAATTTGCCTGAAGCGACTGTCTTTGAAACAGGTACAAACCAGTGGCGGACGTTTGACACTTACCCACCTAAAAATGCCAAAGAGCGCTTGTTATATTTTCAAAATAATGGAAAACTGAGTTTTCAAGCACCCACAACAGCCAAAGGCGAAACGGAGTTTTTATCTGACCCTAATCACCCCGTGCCTTATTCAGGTAAAATCAATAAACCTGTTGCACAATATTATATGGTAGAAGACCAGCGATTTGCCTCTGAACGACCTGACGTTTTGACCTTTGAAACGGATACTTTGACAACTGATATGACCTTTTCAGGTTCTATTCAAGCCCAATTAAAAGTCTCTACTACAGGAACAGATGCCGATTGGGTTGTGAAAGTCATAGACGTTTACCCGATGAATACACCTGATAATCCAAAAAAACCGGGCGTGGTTATGGGTGGCTATCAACAGCTTATTCGGAGTGAAATACTGAGGGGTAAGTATCGAAACAGTGTTGAAAAGCCCGAACCGTTTGTACCTAATGCCGTGACAGATGTCAAATTTGACTTACAAGATGTGTTGCACACGTTTAAAAAAGGACATAAAATCATGGTACAAATTCAAAGCTCCTGCTTCCCGTGGGCAGACCGCAATCCACAAAAATTTATGGATATTTTTAAAGCCGAACCGTCTGACTATCAGCGTGCATTTCATAAAGTATATCATCAAAAAGGCACAGCGAGTGCTTTGAAAGTGAGTGTTTTAGAAGCTAATTAAATCAATATTTTAAAAAACAAAGAAGAA
>JANLRG010000165.1:0-4854 GCA_031361545.1 Bacteroidota bacterium | reverse complement strand
TTAGAAGCCATCAAATCAAGATTGGCACAAGGTAAAAGCATTTGGCAACCGATTGAAGAAGTCTTGGCGGATGGGGGCAAACGCTATGGTTTCGCTTTAGTGCCTACGCTGATAGTCGCTGCATCAGATAGTGAAATATCCGAACAAGAAGCAATAGACTCAAAGGATTTTGTGATGCAATCCTATAATTGGTATTTAAAAGCAGACGATAGGGATGAGCAAATCTCGCAGTTGAATAAACGGATTGTACCTTTCAATAATGTAGATAAAAAACAAACTTATCGCTTCATCTTCAATTATTGGGCGTGCAACTTAACCATTCAACCACTTTTTGTAGGCGAAATAGGTTTTCCAGATGAACAATCAGCACTTGATGCAGCAGACACGTATGTTGCTAATTTTTATAAAAAACCTTTTGCTTTAAGTAGTAAAACTGAAGATATTCCTGAAAGGCGAGACTATACTGCTTTGCCCGATGCCCCAGGCAATCGCTACCGTTTGCGCAATGAATCCTATGTGTTAGCCACTTATCGAAAAGTGTTGGGCAGTAAATTAGAGCGAGAGCAGGCTTTTCAATCCTTTTTCAGCTATTGGCAAAAAGCCAATCATCGGTTTACTGACTTGTATAAAATCGGCACTGACCGTTTGGATATTAAAGGCAGCAATACCGTCTTTCGTTTTGTCTTGCGCTATGGGCATGATGAAATCACGCTTAGAACCCTTAAACTCTATTCGGATACAGAGTCTGCCCTTGAAGAAAACGAACCTCAATTGCTCAATTATCTCGAAATACTGAGGGGTCAAGATAGGTATGATATTTTAGCACGAGGCGATTATTTTGTGGTTCAAATCATGGGTTTACAAAAAGATAAAAATGGTAAAACTCAAAATATATTGGAAGTTGCCACCCTTTTTGACACTGAAAAAGGTGCTTTGAAATGCGCTAATACCATCCGAGCTTGGGCGCAATTATACCCTATTTTTAAAAAAGCCAACGGCGAGATTCATTTCAGACTTTATAACAGCGCAACAGAAACCTACGATTGGCTAAGCATCGCACCTTATCAGGACATTCGGGCTGCTTGTATAGCTTTTGAAGAAATGATTCGCTTGTTACAAAATTCTGCCAATGTCTTATTTACCTCAACGCCTCACACGCTGCTGTTGGGAGAGGTTTTATTAGAATCAAAAGAAAGCTATGTTTTCGATGAAAAAGATGATGAAAAATGTAAAAACTTATATAGTAGTAGTCTTCAAAAAACATGGACTATAGGCGTAGATTGGCTATTAGACAATATCTTCCACGACGACCGCCGCTTTATAAAAATGAATGCGCCTTGTCAATATGGTTATGTTGTAGGTGGTAAAGATTATCATGTAGCCATTCATCCCGTTTGGTATGATACCCCCGAAGCTCGGACGGCAGCCTATCAATCCATTTTGAGTAAAATTAATTGTGGCACAACCCCTCAGTATAAAAGCCTACCTGATTTTGAAATTGAAATTAAAAAAATAGGAGATGAGGAATTTTACATTTATAAAGCCAAATTAGAATTCAACAAAATAACGGTGGAGTGGCATATTCCGACGGGTAATGAAATCAAAGGGAACAATGTATTGACTAACCTGTGGCACTCTATTTTAATTGAAATGGAAGAAACTGTCTTTTATTCTATTGAAAAAAGACCGGACGGTACAACATTTTCTTTGCGCTTGCTGAATGAAGACGGATTGGAAATAGCGCATACACATACTGTTTTTGCCAATTATGCCGCTGCGGAAGCTGCAAGAGATTGGACCATCCTCTGCGCTCGTCGGCATCCAATTAAAGTAGCCCGAGGAACACGAAGCGGGGAAGAGCCTCAATATTTTTTCAAAATATATGACTCTGAGGCGAAACAGTATATCTGGTCAGGCACCGGGCGATTTAAAACACCCGAAGAAGTAGAGGCTCAATTGAATCAATACAGTACTATTACTCAAAATCAAGACGCACTTTTGATGACAAGGCGACCATCTGAAGTGGGTTTTGGCTTCTCTCTGGTAGATAATAAAAACCTTATTGCTTGCTCTGCCACCACTTTTGGTAGCTACGAAGCGGCTCAACAAGGCATGGAGCGAATGCTCAAACTCGTCGATACTGAGGGGATGCACTTGATGGAGCATATATTGCTCCGCCCTAAAAGAAATGGTGCTGAGTTGCTGCCTTTATCCCTTCCCTTATTTGAATTAAGTAAAAATGAGGCACTATTGAAATACAAAAATTGCCTTGATTTTTTAAATGTTGGAGCAGACCCTTACTCTTCACAAATAACGATTCTATTGCCTTATTGGGCAAAAAGATTCCAAAATGATCGGTTTCGTGAGTTTTTTGAAAACACTTTAAGGCGTGAATTGCCGGCACATTGTGAATTGAATTTGATATGGGTGGCGCCACAAGACCTTTTAAAGTTTGAAAACGCTTATCGGGCTTGGCTTACAAAATTAACAACAGGAGAGGCTTACACTGAGCAAGATAAGTTGATAAAAATTTTAAAGGGATTGAATAATTTTTATGTAGGCGGCACTTTAGCAGGCGACTCAATAGGCGATGATACAGGCTATTATTACGATGAAGTGACTTTGCGATAATAAATTATAAACAGACGGAGGTATTGAACCTTCTAAAATCACAAATAACACATTGTTTTTTTATCATTTTATAAATCAATGATTCACAATGGGTACTATAGTAAATTCCTATCCAAATTTTGCTCCCGGGACGTTGCTAAAAAGCAGTGACTTGAACAGCCTTTTTACATATTTAGATAGCCAAGACCATACCTCGAACCTTTATCTTGATGGCATAGGCATTGCCTACGGTTTAAAAGTCAGCTTCAATACAGATAAATTGACTATCAGTAAAGGCTTTGGCGTCACTTCCGCTGGACAATTGGTTATTCTTGAAGAAAATAAAGTATTTGGCGTTGCCGTGCAAGTAACTAAAGAATTCCAAAATAAGTTTACAGAGACGATGGAATTAGTTTTGGTAAGTGAAGCCAAAAATACCTTAACATATGCCCAATTAGAAGGCAAATGTGTTTTTGCTTATATTGATAGTAACGATTCAACCAAGACGAGTGCTACTTGTGGCGTTAGAAGCGATCGAGCCAGCAAATACAATGAGCGCAATCTGAAATTCTATATTGGAACACCGCCTGATACTTTAGGTAGTAATAGAAAACTTCCTTTCTCAATTCCTCAAATCAAACGATTGGGTAATTTAAGCAAGGATAGTATTGAAATTAATTTAAATACTTTTACTGATAAAAAAATGCTCATCGAGGGTTTCAAAGGCATTTTTACTGAGGGGGGGGTGGCAAATGTCTTTCAATCCTATGCCCAGCTCTTAAAAAACTACCCAGATGTGGTTTGCTTGACTAAAACACAACCGACTGAAGCGGCTTTGCTCAAGTATTTTAAGGATGAATTAAAAGATGCCTATGATTTGCGTTATCAAAATGCTTATGATTATCTAAAAGATGTGGAAGCTGCTTTTGAAGAATTGGCTCAATGTGCTTGGTTTAAAATAAATTATCAAATGCCGAATCAAGCTAATTCAATCAATCTTTTGTCATTGGGTAAAGTAGAAAATGATTGCTCAACTTGCCGTCAGGAATGGCAATCCGTTCAGGCTTATAATGCCACACTTCAAGAAGCTATCTTTTATGCAGAACGCTTGCGCTTGATGCTTTTGGGGGATTCTCTTGATTTTGAAAAACTAATTATTGATAATCAAAAAGACGATATTATCAATATCAATATCAACCTAACACCTTCAAAATCACCCCTTTTCCCTTTGAGTCAACGGGCTATGCCTATTTATTTTAAAACTAAAGCCCTGCTCGTTCAATGGAATTGCCCATGGACACAAACCCTTTTGACGGATGAGATACCCACTGTCGAGGATAATCCCAACAAAATGCTCTACGATACTGAGGGGTTCGATTTTTATCATATCAACGGGCATCTTGGGCGTCCGTTAAAAGATGTGCTGCCCGCCATTGAAGATAAAAAACGGCAATACAACGTGGCTTTTGATATTGTACCGATATATTTTAGAGACATTCAAGCACCTACTGGTATTAATTTTTTGGATAAAGGCATCCATTTAGGCTGCTCTTTGAGGGAATTGGAAAGAGAGTTTGGTCAACAAAAACTTTATACATTGTGTATTTTAAATCAATATAAAAAAGGTACTTTAACATACAGTGAATCAAATCCTGAGTTACACCCATTGAAAGATTTGGTAGATGATTTTCAAAGCCGGTGCTTGAATAATTTTGATTATCAATCTTTCATGCTGAGACATGCAGATATTTTTATTGATACAAGTTCTCCTATCAATGAAGTTAGAAAACTCTCTGTTCCACCCTGCCTTTTTGACTACTTCAAGGTTTTGCAACAATTGTACATAACGCATGTGAAAGCGCGGCAATTCCAAGACTTCGCTCGGTGCCATCCAGGACTCGAACACGCTAATGGTGTACTGAGGGGGGGTACTTTGGTCTTGGTTTATGACATTAAACCCGATAATTTAGGTAAAGCGCAATCACCAGCTTTCACACCAACAGTTGTTGCAGATTTTATGTTACCCGGCTGCGTCCAATGGCATCTGCCGACAGCCGCTTTTACAATGGCAATAGATATTCGCAGCAGCAATAGTATTGGAAATGTTGCCGCCAATATTTCCAATACTGTGAGTTTAAAATTGACAAATTATGCCATCGGGGCAGACTCAGTAGATTGGCAAATCACTGCTGATGTAGATGATTCCAAAGAGCTTAGTGATAAGCTATTTGGAAGTAGAGAGAT
>JANLRG010000112.1:0-1040 GCA_031361545.1 Bacteroidota bacterium | reverse complement strand
TAAAAAATCCCGTGCTTTTTTCAAATCCTTGATTTCATCTAAATTCATTTAATTGTTTTTTTAAAGGTTATCAAGATACTTTACTGAGGGGGTGCGGTTGCGCCGTGCCTTTGAAAAAATCATACTCATACATCGAAATTGCGTTTTCCTGTTTAGTAATTTTAATGTATTTCATAAATGCTTTCTCGGTTTTGTGTCCTGTGATTAACATTATTGAAATAGAGGGTAGCTTTCCTAAAAATGCATTAGTAGCAAAAGAACGTCTGGCGGTGTGTGTCGTGACAAGTTCCCATTTTTCGTGTACTACATCGCAACGCTTCCCTCCTTTGGTTTTACTTAAAACTACTCTTTCATTGAGTTCTGCCATTTGTGCAATCTCTTTTAGATAGTCATTCATTTTTTGATTGGATAAGGCACGGGGGGGAATACCGTCATATTTAGCAAGTATAGATTTTACTAAAGGTTTCAAAGGAATTACTACATCTTCACCTGTCTTTTGAGTTTTCAAATTAATGAAATCTTTACCGTCTTTGGTCGTGAAATTGTCTGAATTGAGTTTACTCAAATCGCTGAACCTCAAACCTGTGTAACAACCGATAATAAACAAATCCCGTACACGGTCTAAACGGCTGTTATTTGATAAGTTAAGATTATAGATGGTTTTAAGTTCGTTTTCAGATAGGTAAATATTATTCACATCTTCTTTTGAGATATTGAATTTTTTATTTTTAAATGCCATATTCGAGTTATACCGTCTTTCGGTGGCATCATTCAAAAATACTTTGAGGGTGTTAATGTGTTTTTCAACATTGTTTTGAGCATAGTTTTTAGAATAGAGGTATTTTATAAATTCGTCGTAAAAATCGAGGTCTATCGTATCAAAATCAATTTTTCGTCTTTTGAGTGTTGCAAAGGTTTCAAGGTGTTTTAAGGTTTGACTATACTTTACAACGGTACGGGGTGCATAGTCTGGATTCTCTTTTCTGTCTTGAATAAAGTTTTTTACAAAGTCAAAAAAAGATGTGCCTTTAAATTGTCGC
>JANLRG010000273.1:0-1924 GCA_031361545.1 Bacteroidota bacterium | reverse complement strand
CTTTTTGGGTAACACAGAGCAATTCTGCGGCTTTTTTAAAGGCGTATTCATATTCAGTTTTGGGAATAAAGGGTATGCGTTCTGCATTGCCCGGGTGTGGGCAAGCGCATGTCCAATGCGACCCCATACCGCCAATATTGCTCGACATGGAAGCTGAAGGCATTTGATTTTTGGCTAAATCTTCGGGCGTATCGGTTGCCAAATGCGTACCTATACGTGCTAATATATCGGCATTGAGTTCGCCTTTCTGTACCGCTATTGCCCGTTGTGCCACCGAAATATTGGGATAAGGCGTTTGTTTAGGTCCTTGTGATTTCATTTGTGCTTGTGCTTGTGCCTCTGCATCCGGTATGTTTTTGACATGCTGCCCTGCCTTATCGGTTAAGCGAGGACCTAAATCAATCATTAAAATTTGGGCATCGGGTTTTTGCTCTGAAATCATACGAGCATACGTTGCGCCAATTGGACCCGAACCGATTATTAAAACAACTACCATTTTTTTTATTTTTTTAAATTAAAACATTGGATGCGGATTAACAGCCTTTTCAGGAACAGGCTGTAAAACATCCCAATGCTCGACGATTTTACCATTTTCAAGCCTAAAAATATCTGCAACCGCACCGCCAAGATGCGTTTTATTCATTTTACCATGTAAATGAATCACCGCCAAATCACTATCAACCAATATGCGTTTTATATCAAAGCTGGCTTCTGGATTTGAAAACATGGGTTCAAGCATTTCAATAGCCGCTTCTCGTCCATCTAAAATATTGAG
The DNA here is from genome assembly GCA_031361545.1 of Bacteroidota bacterium. Taxonomy (GTDB): domain Bacteria; phylum Bacteroidota; class Bacteroidia; order AKYH767-A; family 2013-40CM-41-45; genus JADKIH01. Next base: position 1,149 of record JANLRG010000273.1, on the reverse strand, counting down.
ATTGTGTTGGATATAATTCTCTGAAACATAATCCATAAACGCCTTTTTAACATTCTTTTGTCGGTAAAAAATATCGGCAAAGGCTTCGACTATATCCCTATTTTTTTCTGTTAAAATGTGTCTATCCATTTTGCTACCCCCTCAGTATTTTTACTATTTTTAAAAATTATCCACTTCCAAATAGGCTTCAAGTAATGCTTTTTCACCTTCAATTCCTTTTTTTGAATTGTAATGCTCCATGCCGAAAATAAAAACTTTACCATTCACTTTTGCTTTTTCATAAATATGCTTAAAAACTACTTTGTGATTAATTTCACCAGTACCAGGCTCAAGACGTTGAGGTACATCACCTATCTGAAAATAGCCAATTTCGTCCCATACTAAATCAATATTACGTTGCAAATGACCTTCGTTTTGCTGTAAATGAAAAATATCAAAAAGTATTTTGCAAGAAGGACTATTCACTGCTTTGGCGAGTAAATAGCATTGCGACGATGTTTTGAGATATACTTGCGGCGGAAAACTCAAGGGCTCTAAAACCATAACCATATTGTGTGGTTCAAATATCTCTGCTGCTTTTCTAAGGGTTTCCACAACATTGGCGGTCTGAATTTCATGGGGCAAGGATATATCTGTGGCATCAGGCACGACCGTTACAAATTTGCCATTGAGTCTTTTGCCTACTTCAACCGCTTGCCGACATTTATCCAAAAATTGGTTTCTCCACTCCAGATTTCCAGAAGTAAAAGCCGCATTGGGCGGCCAATTGACGGGACCCATCACAAAAGTCCCCATCTGCATATCTAAATCCGAAAGGGTTTTACCTATTTTATCCAAATATTCGGGAGCTTGACCCAACATCCCTATTCCCATCAGATTGGGCATCGGTACGCCAGAGAAAGCATTGTCTTCAAAAAAGCGAAAACCCAAATCTGCCGAATATTTTATTTGGTCTATAATATCATGACCTGCCGAAGCAAATGTCCCAAAATGCGGCGCGTAATCAAGTTTGAAATGATGTTTCATTGTTTAAAAATTATCAGCTTGTTTATAGGCTTCTAACAGGACTTTTTCTCCTTCGATACCATCAATTGAGTTGAAATGCTCCATGCCCAAAATGAAATCTTTGTTATTGGCTTTTGATTTTTG
>JANLRG010000050.1:0-21780 GCA_031361545.1 Bacteroidota bacterium | reverse complement strand
TGCACCCGGACACCTTCAGGATGTTCGAGCGCGAGGCCGCAGCAATGGGCTTCACGCACGCGGCCGTGGGGGCGATGGTGCGGTCGAGCTACCACGCCGACAAGCAGGCCGAGGCGGCTGGCCTGGCGCCGCGCTGATCAGCCTTGCGTCAGCAGCTTCTCGACCAGGCGCTGCAGCGCAAGAAAGTCGGGCTCGCCGACGAAGCGCTTGACGATCTCGCCGCGCCGGTTGATCAGCACGCTGGTGGGCGTAAGTTGAACCTCGCCGAAGCGCTTTGCGATTTCGCCGGTGTTGTCGATCGCCACGCCGAACGGCAGCTTGTGGCGCTCGGCAAAATGGATCACAAAGGCCGGCGGGTCGTAGCGCATGGCCACCGCCAGGGTCTCGTAGCCGCGTGCCTGGAACTTCTCGTGCAGGGCGACGATTTGCGGCATCTCATGCACGCAACTCGCGCAACTGGTGGCCCAGAAATTCACCAACACGACCTTGCCGCGAAGTTGATGCAGGCTGGATTGGCTGCGGTCCAGCAACGTGTAGGCCACATCCGGCGCGGTTTCGGTCGCGCCGAAAGCCTGGTAGGCCATGACGCCAGCGGCAGCAGCGGCGAGCGTCACAATGCCGACGGCAATACGGTGAGCCAGTTTCAAAGGAGTTCTTTCATGCAAAGTCTCATACAGCGTCGAAATTTTACGGCAGGGATCGCGGGTGTGGCCGGCCTGTGGGGGCTCGGTGGCGTGCCGGCCGCCGATGCGGCGGGGTTGACGGAAAGCGATGCCGCGCTGGGCATTCGCGCGGCGCTGGAACGGGGTGCGGTGGTGGCGGTCGAGTTGCTCGGCCGCAGCGGCGGGTTTCTCGACAACGACAAGGTGCGCATCCAGTTGCCCGGGTTCCTGAACGAGGCCGCCAAGCTCTTGAAGTACACCGGCCAGCAACAGCGCGTGGATGAACTCGTGAATGACCATAGGTCGCCTTTCCTCCTCCCATTCACCCCGTGGTTTATTTCGAAAGCAAATAATGTTCCGTACAATCATAAAGCTGCTATGGAAAAAATTGTGGACAGCATTAAAATGGAACAGTTGGAAGTCGCATGAAAAAAAGAAAAAGCTGGTTAATAATTATTGTCTTGTGTTTTGGTTTTGCTTTTCTTTCATTAACTCAAAATACTTCCAATAATTTTGAGCCGCTTTTTAAGGAGAAACTTATTACGCAAACGAATTCCCTGCTTTTTTCACTCAAGAAACTATCCGACATTTGCAGTACGAAGAATTTTAATATCGATTCAGCCAAGAACCAACTCGCGCTTTGTAGATTGGCCTATAAAAAAATTGACCCATTTGTAAATTATTTTTTTCCAGGGGAAGCTATTCAACTTAATCGTGCTGTTGTTCCGGCTATTGAAGAAGATGATGAAGTGTCGGCTCTCGTCCCATATTCAGGATTTCAATATTTGGAATCACTCCTTTACAGCGATAGCGTTTCGATGAAAAGAAAAGAACTAAAAAAAATAATTAATGACACGTATTTCATCATTCAAAATTTACCTACATCAATCGCGCTAATTAATTTTGAAGAACGTTCTGTTTGGGAAGCTGCCCAACTAGGCTTCATTCGCCAGCTCATGCTTGGTCTAACAGATTTTGAAACTGCGCAAAGTAAAAGTGGAAGAGTAGAGTCGGCTTCTTTGTTAGTTGGTTTGAAAGAAAATCTCTTTTCTTGTTATCCTTCACTTAGCGAATATCAATTAAAATATTTAAATCAGACGATAATTGAAATCGACAAATCAATTGACTTCCTTATTTCCAATGCTCACTCCTCTGATTTCAACTACTTTTTATTTTATTCCAATTATTACAATGAACTAAGTCGCGCGCTTCAAGAATCTAGAGATCATTTAGTAGGTGACAAAAATATTTATGAAACTACTGCGATAAATCTTCAAGTCCGTTCTATTTTTGATCCGCACTCATTTAATTCTTATTTCTTTTTGCCAGGCAAAAATATCATCGATAAAAACAAGGTAACCGAACTAGGTAGAATTTTATTTTTTGATCCGGCTTTGTCTGCAAATAATCTGAGAGCATGCTCTTCTTGCCATCAATCCGGAAAAGCTTTTACAGATGGTCTAGTATTGAGTCAATCTTTTGAACCAGGAAAATCACTCTCAAGAAATGCCCCAACTCTTGTCAACTCTGTCCTACAAAGAAAACTATTTCATGATGGTCGTGCCTTTACTTTTGAAGATCAGGCTGGCAGAGTGATGAGTAATCCTTTAGAAATGCACAATGATTTTTCTGCTGTCGCCGAGAAATTAGTCCGCTCTAGCATTTACCGACACTTATTCAAGGAAGCTTTTTCTTCCACTGAAGATACTATTATTTCAAGTAGATCAATTTTATTAGCTATTGCTGAATATGAAAGAACTTTAATTGGCATGAATTCCAAATTTGATCAAACTATCAGCATGAGAAATCCTCAACTTTCGAATGATGAAATTTCTGGATTTAATTTATTTGTTGGAAAAGCTCAATGTGCATCGTGTCATTTTTTGCCTTTGTTTAATGGCCTGCTTCCTCCAACTTACGTAGAAACTGAATGGGAAAGTATTGGAGTACCCAATTCATCCTCGCCAAACAATCGACATCTTGATAATGATGTGGGCCGATATGGCGTAATTCCCGTTTCTATATTTCGTAATTCTTTTAAAGTCCCTACGCTACGCAATGTTGCAATCACTGGTCCATATATGCACAATGGTGTTTTTAAAACATTGGATGAAGTGATAGATTTTTATGATAGAGGTGGCGGAATTGGACTAGGATACTCGGTAAATAATCAAACTCTGTCGAGTGTCCCTCTTAAATTATCACCGACTGAAAAATTTCAGTTGAAATCTTTTCTCGAATCACTCACTGATACAACTAATATTACAAGTACTCCAATCAGTTTGCCAACTTTTGAAGATAATCCTGAATTAAATAATCGTCCGCTCGGTGGCGACTATTAATCATCTTGCTATCACGGTGTCATAAGTAGGTGAATACCCACCCCAAATTCCTAAACCGCCATTTATATTTGAATGTACAGGTTGCGGCGAACCAAAAGGATTTCCATTGCTTCCAACTTGCGACTCTTCTGTTCTCCAAAATTCAAAGTGCGCTCTGTCGATTGAGCAAAACTTCACGACAACCGTGTCTCCACGTTTGAAGAAAAAACGTTCATTATTTTCGTCATCGGTCTTCCCTGAATTTTCATTACGTCCACGGATAAAATTAATGTCAAAACTTCTTCCATTGATGTAACGATCTTCAAAGACACTACCCTGAGAAGCAAAAAAAGTAGAGTCTTTTACTTTACCGATTTCAGCACCATAGGAATAATGATTAATTCTTTTGGTGAAAATACGATAAGAATTACCTAGTGTGTCTGGGTCCGATAAATGGCCCCATAAAAAACCGAGAGAATCTCTTTGTCCATCAACTTTCCACCAAGTGCTGTCGAAACTTACTGGTTGAGGAATAGTGGTCAGAGCTGTAATTGTTTCTCCATTTGTTATTACAGAAAGTTTGTATGAAAATCCTATTTCTCCAATCATGTTATTCGAAATATAAACTCCAAAGCCAGGAATTTGTGTCAGTGTATCAATCATTATTCCATTATCGACAATGACAGTGGCGCCAAGAATTGAATTTTGTAAAATATTATTGACATTGATTTCACCAAAGAATGGAAGTGATTTTGTTAAAAGAACGATAGGAGCAGAACCGGTTTCAACGTAACCTTCCACAACAATTTTAGAAGTAGATTGAGGGATATTTACAGAGACATTTTTTTCACATGAAACAAAACCAATAGAAAAAATAATCAGGATGATTAGTTTGTTTATTTTCATGATTAGAATTTGAAATTATAAGTAACACTTGGAATGATAGGGAAAAGTGAAATTTGTTTGGCTTCAATAGTTACAACATCTCCATTATACTTCGAGTTAAAGTAAATGATATACGGGTTGTATCGATTATAAGCATTGAACACACTGAAATTCCAACTTGATTCAAATTTTTTAGTTGATTTACCTTTTAACGTTGCACTCACATCTAATCGATGGTAAGGAGCAATTCGATAATTATTTCTTTGTCCACCATAATCTTCAACGATATTTCCATTGCTCAAAAGGTAAAGTCGTTCTGGAAAAGTATTTAAATTTCCAGTTGCATAAACCCATGTTGCTCCAAGTGTCCAACGTTTAGAAATATCATAAATCATTACGACAGATACGTCATGTCGTCTGTCATACTTCGGGAAAAAGGTTTTTCCTAAATTTAAATCAGGAAATTCTCTTTTTGTCCATGCAATAGTGTAACCGATCCAGCCTGTAAATTTTCCTTTCGCTTTTTTGATAAAAAATTCTGAGCCGTACGACCAACCCTTGCCAAAGACAAAAAAGTTGTCGAGATTTCCATTCACTTGGTTCTCTGGTAAAAAACCTTCCTGATATTCTATTTGATTTTTCATTGACTTATAATACACTTCAACAGAAGATTCATAGAAATTATTTTTAAAGTTTTTAAAATAGCCTAATGCATATTGAGTTCCGAATTGTGGTTTTACTTTATCTGTACAAGGAACCCATGTGTCTGTCGGTAATGAAATTCCTGAGAGAGAAGCTAAGTGTATGTATTGGTAATTCTGAGAGTAGGAAGCTTTTAAAGAGGATGTTTCATTTAGAGAATAACGTACTGCGAATCGAGGTTCAATGTTGGGATATGCTTTCACAAGTTGTCCTGCACGGTAATGAATGGTATCGGTCGGAAGATTATTAATTGGATTAATTGTAAAGCGATCGAATGGTCCGACTTGACTAAACATTGTTAAACGTAGGCCGCCATTGAAGAGCCATTTTCCATTCAAATCAAATTCATCGTTTACATAAACGGCTGCATCGTGAGCATACTGCTTTACGATATCGCCTAGGTTGAAATTGACATTTCCAGAGCGGGCACTGGCATTATTAGGTGTGAAAATGTGAAAAATATAATTCGAACCAAATTTAATATTATGACGAGGCGAAGGAACCCAAGTGAAATCAGTTTTCACATTGTAATCGGTTATTCCCGAAAACAGTTTGAAACTAAATTGCTCTTGACCGCCTTCAAATTGAAAATCGTAATTTGTATAGATGAGAGAGGTATTTAGAAAAAGCTTGTTGTTGAATAAGTGGTTCCACCTAGCAGTAGCGGTAGCATTTCCCCATGGTATGCTGAGACTGAAATCGGAATCAGGACTTTTAAAATTGAAAACATCGCGACCAAAATATCCGCTCAAGAAGATTCTGTCTTTATCACTCAGTCGATAATTTACTTTCGCATTGAGATCGTAGAAATAATATTTATTGCCATTGAAGTTAGAAGTGGAGCTAATAAATGGTTTTCCTAAAAACAGATCTATGAAAGTTCTTCGAGCAGAAATGATAAACGAACTTGTATCTTTTTTTATTGGCCCTTCGATCGTTAGACGCGAAGAAACAAACCCAATACCACCTTGAACTTTGAATTGTTTGTTATTCCCTTCGCGCATTTGTATATCGAGAACCGATGACAAGCGACCGCCATAATTAGCTGGCATATTCCCTTTGGTTAGTGTAATATTTTGAACTGCGTCCGCATTGAAGACTGAAAAGAATCCAAAAAGATGGGCAGCATTGTAAACATTGGCTTCATCAAGTAAAATTAAATTTTGATCCGGTCCACCACCACGAACATAGAAGCCTGAATTACCTTCGCCAGCAGAAGACACTCCTGGAAGAAGTTGTATTGTTTTTAAAATATCTACCTCACCTAAAAAAGAGGGTAGCGTTTTGATCTTTTCTATTTCAATTTTCTCTCGCCCCATTTCGGTGCTTGCAATATTTCTATCTTGTTTTTCGCCAGTGATTACAACTTCTTTTGTCTGGATGGCATCCGATTGAAGAGATACATTTTTGATTAAATTTTTATCAAGAACAATCGGAATTTCAACGTTGCTGAATCCGATATAAGAAATAACTAAAGTATAATTGCCCGGCGGAACAGTCAATGAATAAAAACCATACTGATTTGCGACAGTGCCTTTTTTGGTTTCTTTCAGATAGACATTCGCACCAAGAAGCGTTTCGCCTGTAGCCTCTTCTTTAACATAACCACTGACAGTATGATTTTTTTGAGCAGAAGCAGTGGATGAAAGCAGAAGGATGCAAACAATGTAGATGGTAAACTTGTACATAAAATAGAAATTCTTAAACCGTGCAACAAAGTAAAGTGACACTTTGTTTTGAGCTTGTAAAAGTACATTTTTATTTTCTCTCAATTTAAAGTGAATATTCTTTTGATGTTAAAAAACGAAATCTATTTTTTGCTCAATAAAAATGAAGGACCTTCAATTGCAAACGGGACTTTGATTGATTTAGACTTCGGAATAAATCTAATAATCTCTTCCTTTTTCTCCTATATTTACACCGTCATTGCTCATCCATCGCTCTTTGAAATACAAGGGAGGAAAGTCCGGGCAGCAAAGTGCATTCTGCTTCCTAACAGGAAGGCTTTTTCGCAAGAGAAAGACAGCCGTGCCACAGAAAATAACTACCTTTTTTTAGGAAACTTTAAAAAGGAAAAGGTGAAAATGTGAGGTAAGAGCTCACGCTATCTTTCAGTAATGATTGATAGGGGTAAACCTCAGAAGCTGAAAGACCAAATAAGTCGTGGATAAAGGGCTGCACGCTCGATTCTTCGGAGCCACGATGGGTAGGTTGATTGAGGCAATGTGTGAACATTGATCCAGATAAATGATGGATTCCACAGATGGTTTTCCATTGGTGGAAACAGAACCCGGCTTACGAACCAATGACATCCTAAAAACGTTCTTCGCAAGAAGAACGTTTTTTATTAATGATTGGTTCATCGCCTCTAATTACTTTCGTCTACTAAATTTATTATATGAAAAACGATAAATCTCCTCACATCTTAAATGCTTCTTCCAATCTTCTGGGCATATGCTTTGTCGTACTCACTTCAATGAAGTTGTTGAAACTAAATGCAACTACTTACATCGATGAATTGACAGCTGCGACGATGGTAAGCTTGATGATCAGTTGTATTTTATCCTTTCTTTCTATTAGAAGTACTATATCGCCAAAAGCAAAGAGGTATGAATCCATCGCTGACTTCGCTTTTTTAGCAGGACTTACTTTGATGTTTTTGGCGACAATAATGATTACCTTCGATATCATTATTTAAGTGTTTGTTTTCATTTGACTTATTAACAATTTTTTCTTGATTATCTGCCTGAAGTTGGCTAGAGAGAGTATAGTTTAAAAGATTACCTTTAAGCCTTCCTTATGAATATACAGTTTCTTACCGAATTGCCATTGTGGTGGCTATTAATTTGTGCACTTGTCGGATTTCTATATGCCTTCATATTGTACAGAAAAGATCACTCATTTGATGGTATTCACCCTTGGTTGCGTAAATTATTATTTGGTCTTCGAGCAATCTTAGTCTTTTTTATGTGTGTATTGCTTTTAACTCCACTGATTAAAACATTTACCAGAGAAAAGGAAAAACCAATTTTAATAATTGCTCAAGATAATTCCCAAAGCATTGTATTAAATAAAGATTCTTCTTTTTATACAAATGAATACAAGCAACAACTTTCAAAATTAATCTTAGATTTAAAAGAGAAGTTTGATGTTAAAGAAATTAATTGGGGTGATAAAATATCTGACGGAATAAATTTTTCATTCAACGATAAACAGACCGATTTTACTGAATTATTTTCGCAAATTAATGATCGCTATAATAATCGAAACATTGGTGCAGTAGTTATCGCAAGTGATGGACTTTACAATAGGGGAGGAAATCCTATTTTTGATGCCAAAATTTTAAAAGTCCCTTACTACACAATAGCGCTTGGAGACACTGACATTCAAAAGGACGTCTTGATTTCTAAATTAAATTACAACAAAACGGTTTATCTCGGTAATAGTTTTCCTATTGAAGTTTCTGTGGATGCCAGACGATTGAATGGCGCTTCATCAACCTTGGTTGTGAAGCAAGATTCGGCGGTACTTTTCACCAAACAAATTTCATTCAACGGAAACAAATTCAATCAGGTTGTTCAGGTTTTATTAGATGCTAAAAAATCAGGAATGAATCATTATAAAATTGAATTGTCAACTGTTGCAGGCGAAACTTCAATTTTAAATAATGTTAGGGATGTTTATATTGAAGTTGTCGAAAGCAAACAAAAAGTATTGGTAATTGGAAATGCACCTCATCCTGATTTAGGGGCAATCAAATTCTCACTTGAAACAAGTCAGAATTATTCAGTAAAAACAATAACGGTTGATCAATTTGATGGACAAATTAATGAATACAATTTAGTTATTCTACACAATCTCCCATCTAATGAGCATCCGATCTCTGATATAATTTCTAAATTGAAATCGAAGGGAACATCTATTTGGTATATTTTAGGAGGACAAACATCAATCAATAAATTTAATTCGATCGGTGCTGGACTTACCGTAACAGAAAATATAGATAAAATAAATCCTGTTCAAGCGAAAGTCAATCATAATTTTTCTCTGTTTACAGTCAGTAGTGATCTTGAACAAGGACTTAATAATTTTCCCGTGTTGCTTACTCCATTTGGAAAATATAAGTCAGTCTCCAATAATTCCATCTTACTTTATCAGCAGATTGGTGCTATTTCAACAGATCAACCTTTACAGTACTTCAATGAATCTAATGGTGAAAGAACTGGAGTTTTATGTGGAGAAGGAATTTGGAAGTGGAGACTCAATAATTACTCAACAGCAGGAAATTTTGATGTGTTTAATGAGTGGTTGTTGAAGTCGGTACAGAATTTAAGTGTAAAGGAAAATAAAACTCATTTTAGATTGGTCGCTAAAAACAATTTCGATGAAAACGAGTCAATCACTTTTGATGCGGAAGTGTACAACGACAATTATGAATTAGTCAATGTTCCTGATATTAATATTCTCATTACAAATAGTTCTGGTAAATCTTTTCCATACACTTTTTCAAAAACAGAGAAAGCATATACACTTAATGCTGGTTTTATGCCGGCAGGAGATTATAAGTATAAGGCATCCGTCAAAGTTTCTGAGAAAACATATCCATCAACTGGGCAATTTAGTGTGAGTGCACTTCAAATAGAACAAAGTGAAACAGTAGCGGATCATAATTTACTGAATAGTTTAGCGACAAAAACAGGTGGACAATTATTTTTTCCATCGACAATGGATAAGCTCAAAGCAATTTTGATTTCTAATGACGAAATGAAAACTGTTACCTATACGCATTATAAGTTGCGTGACATGGTTGACATAAAAGCTATCTTCTTTATTTTGCTCTGCCTCTTAAGCTTAGAATGGTTTCTAAGAAAAAGAGCAGGTGGTTATTAATTTATTATTGAAAAAATAAACGTCTTGATAAAATACGAATCAAAAACATTAAAGAATGGATTGCGAGTTTTAGTAACTGAAGATCCTTCCACACCATTGGCAACATTAAACATTATGTACTGTGTTGGTGCCAGAGACGAAAATCCGGAAAAGACAGGCTTTGCTCATTTGTTTGAGCACCTCATGTTCGGTGGTTCTGTAAATATTCCCGAATACGATAGTCCGTTGCAATTAGCCGGTGGTGATAATAATGCTTTTACCAACAATGATATCACCAATTATTATCTAACACTTCCTGCTAATAATTTAGAAACTGGATTTTGGCTAGAGAGTGACCGAATGATGAGTCTAGCTTTCTCGGAAAAAAGTTTAGAGGTACAACGAAGTGTTGTAATTGAAGAATTCAAACAGCGTTATTTGAATCAACCATACGGCGATGTTTGGTTACTGCTTCGTCCTTTGGCATACAAAGTTCATCCGTATCAATGGGCCACAATTGGGAAAGTTGTAGAGCATATTGAAAATGCTACATTGGAAGATGTACGCGATTTCTTTTTCCGTTTCTATTGCCCAGACAATGCTATTATGACTGTAGCTGGTGGTGTAAAGTCAGAAGAAGTTTTTGCTTTGGCGGAAAAATGGTTTGGCGACATTGATCGTAAAACGCCTGCTAGAATGCCATTGCCATCAGAGCCTGTTCAGAGGGAATACCGGGAATTGACCGTTCACCGTGATATTCCTTATGATTCAGTTTACAGAGCTTATCACATGTGTTCGAGGTTGGACAAACAATTTTACGCAGTTGATTTGTTAACAGATATTTTAAGTCGTGGAAAATCATCTCGATTATATAATTCATTAATAAAGGAAAAAAAATTATTTTCAGAAATCAATGCTTATTCTACTGCTGATTTTGACAACGGTCTTTTAATTGTAGAAGGGAAATTAATTGCAGGAGCTTCTATGAAAGATGCAGAAGCTGCAATCGATGAAGAGATAAATTCTATTTGTCAAACAGTTATTTCAGATATTGAACTTGACAAAGTTTTAAACAAGGTTGAGTCAACGATGGAATTTTCTGAGATGGAACTTTCAGGTCGAGCACTAAATTTAGCCATAGCGGAGTATATGGGCGATGCCGATTTGGTAAACACTGAACTAATATTATATCGAAAAGTTTCACCAACAGATATACAGAAGGCTGCTCAACAAATTTTCAAAAAAGAAAATTGTTCCACATTGTATTACCTCTCAAATCGAAAAAACTAATGACCTTAATACTTGATCGAATAAATCAACCACATCGTTTAGAAATTCAAAAGATTGAAGTTCCCGAAGCTCAAAAATACACACTCGACAATGGAGTTTTAGTGTATGCAATTAATGCAGGTTTTCAAGATTTAGTGAAAGTGGAATTACTTTTTCAAAATCCGACATTTGATCCGAAACTTCCATTGATTAATTCAGCGACGAATAGAATGATGGCTGAAGGAACTTCGAAATTTACTGCTCAGCAAATTGCCGACATGATTGATTATTATGGTTCTTTTTATGAGACAGATGAAAATTCAGATTTTTGTTCAGTCATATTGTATTCACTCAATAAATATTTAAAACAAACATTGCCTTATGTGAGTGAACTGATGTATGACCCTATTTTTCCAGAGATGGAATTGGGCATTTACAAGCAGAACAACAAACAGCGGTTAATAGTAGATAATGAAAAAGTAATGTCTGTTGCCAGAAGAAAATTTGGTGAGATAATTTTTGGGGAACAACATCCCTATGGATACTATGTAGAGCCAGAAGACTATGACAAAATCTTTTCAAAAGATTTGGTTGAATTTCATAGAACAAAATATGATCCTTCGAATTGTATTATAATTGTTTCAGGAATGGTTACTGACGAGACGATTAAATTACTCAATGAAAATTTTGGAAAGAAGGCAATTTCAAGCAGTAAAATAATAGCTATTAATCCCCCGTTTGATAGTCACAAAGAAAAGAAGCATTATATAGAGAAAGAAGGTGCAATCCAATCAGCTATTCGAATTGGTAAACCATTTTTTAATAGAAGGCATCCCGACTATGCAGGAGCAGCTGTAATGAATACAATCTTTGGTGGATATTTTGGATCCAGATTAATGTCCAATATTCGAGAGGACAAAGGCTACACTTACGGAATTGGATCTGTTGTTGTATCGATGATGAATGAAGGATACTTTTTTATTTCTACTGAAGTAGGAGCTAACGTTACTGAAAATGCAATCAAAGAAATATATTTCGAAATTGATGAAATGCGAAATGAAATGGTGGATGAGGAAGAATTAGAAATGGTTCGGAATTATATGCTGGGAACTTTTCTTAAAGGAATCGATGGAGCTTTTTCATTAGCTGAAAGATGGAAGTCAATCTATCTCTCTGGTCTCGATTACAGCTATTATGAACGATACGTAAATAAGATTCGGACGATAGGAGCTGAAGAAGTGTTAGAATTATCTCGCAAGTATTTAAACCCAGCTGACTTCTATGAAATAGTCGTTGGCCGTAAATAATTGATTGTCTTTGCAGGAAAGCTTACTTTTACTGCTAAGTTATAAGATGCCAAGAAAATTCAAGTTGTTTTTGATAGTATGTGGACTTTCACTTTTTTCTAGTGAAATGAGAGGTATTGGAATGCTTTGTACTACTGCTTCTCCGAATGGTGATGTTACAGTGACATGGGATAGGAATTTGACAGTGGCTGGAAATTTTAGATGTTGGTATTTATTTCATTCCACTAATTTAAATGGACCTTATACAGCAATTGACAGTGTCTTTTTTTACAGTGATACAATTCAAACGCATGTAGGAGCAAACGTTTTTAACAATGCAGCTTATTATTACATTTCATGGAAGTCTAACAATGGAAGTGCCGATATTATTTCTGATAGCATACAAGCTTTAGGTTTGAATGTTAATAATCCGGGAATTGGATATGCAAACCTTGCATGGAATGCAACCAGACAGCCACTCATTTCCACAAACTCTGTATGGTATAAAATTTTTAGGGAATATCCGGCAGGAATATTTACACTGATTGACTCCGTAAATGCAACAACAGCTCCGCGACCAATGACTTATAGCGATTTGATTTCTATTTGTTCGGATACAATTAAGTACAGAATAGAAGTCATGGATCAAAGTGGCTGCTCGTCAATTTCCCCTGTGAAAGGTGATTTATTTAGAGATCTTGTAACACCTGCAATTCCAACTTTAGATTCTGTCTCTGTCGATTTAGCAGGAAATTCAATTATCGGTTGGGAAGTTAATTCAGCTTTGGATACAAAGACTTATACCGTATTGCAATTTATTGGCGGATTGTATCAGACGATTGGAACGAATGCTGGAAGAAACAATACACTTTTTAATTCTGTTGTTTCGGCAGGCAGCGGTTCAGTTTCTTTTGCTGTGATAGCAATAGACAGCTGCAATAATCCAAGTGCTGCAAGTCAGACTTATTCATCAATGTTTCTCACTACTTCATTTGATCTTTGTAATAAATCAATTGCTCTAAATTGGAATGCATACAATGGCTGGGCAACTGCACCGATCTATGAAATTCTATTGAGTATTAATGGGGGGCTAGAAAACAAAATTGGAACTACATCGTCAACTTCGTTTTTGGATACTAATTTAGTTAGTGGTTCAAATTTTTGTTACAGAGTAAGAGCAATTGATCAATCATCAATAACTAGAAAAACTTCAACAAGTAATAAATCCTGCTTAGCACCGGCTTTTCCTCCAGCACCTTCTTTTTCATATATCAGAAGTGTGAGTGTGGGTCCTGAAAATTTTGTGACGATTAAAGCTTATGTCGATCCAACTGCCTCGGTGAGTGGCTATCGTTTATATCGGTCAACATCTACTAATGGAAGTTTTGCGCAGGTAAATTCATTGTTGATTAACGGAGTATCAAATATTATTTTTACTGATAATGTTATTACTTCTGAAGGACCTTATTACTATAAAATTTTTACGATTGATTCATGCGGAAAAAAATCAAAAGAATCGCAAGTCTCACATACTATTTTATTACAAGGAAAAGCATTAGAACAGTACATCAATTCTTTAATATGGACGAGTTACGCTTCGTGGCCAACTGGTGCTGACGAATATCAATTGTTTCTAACAGAGAATGGAATTAGCAGTGTTCTACCAATTTCAACTTTTCAAACGGGCGACTCAACCTATTCAGAATCGGTCTTAAATAATTTTTATTCAGATGGTAATTTCTGTTACACCATTCAGGCAATCGAAAACCAAGGCAATCCATATTTCTTTTTAGACACCAGTCGTTCCAATGAAGTTTGTATTATTCAACAGCCAATTATTTTTATTCCCAATGCTTTTCATCCTGGCGGGTTTTTCAATGAACAGTTTAAGCCGTCGAATGCTTTTGTTTCTGCAAACGAATATAGCTTGATGATTTTTAATCGGTGGGGCGAAATGGTTTTTAAAACCAATGATCCAAAAGCAGGATGGGATGGTACTTCACATGGTATAAATGCTCCTGAAGCTGTTTATATTTTTCTTTTGCATGCCCTCCAACAAGATGGTACTGCAATCGATAAGAAAGGTAGCATTACTTTGGTTCGATAATCACCTTAACTGGGTAAAATGAATCTATCGTCTTATAATTTTTTAGAAACCCACCCCATTTAATTTTGTATTCTGATCAATAATGATTTCAATATCAATTTCAACTATAAGAATTCAAGCAGTTGGTCATTCTTGTTTTTATATTTTCGCATCTAATGTTGAAGTCAATTCATCAACAAATGTTACACCTTCCTCATCGGTTCCTCTTCTACTTTTTTCTCCTTCCATTAATGGCATCGTCACAAAAGTTTTATGTAGGACGCCTTCACTGCTCAGAATGCTTCTGTTTTTCACCAAAAAATTATAATCTAGAAATAATATTTAATAAGTAAGCGAGGAACGTTAAGGTCGTATATTTTTTTATCTTTGCGAGCAACTTTTTTCAAACACAAAATACTATGCCAGTTGCAAAGAGCCGTTTCCTCGGCAATTCTCTTACTTACGATGATGTTTTATTAGTTCCAGCTTATTCGGAAATTTTACCAAATGAGGTAAACGTTTCCAGTAAATTGACCAACTCAATTGCTTTGAACATTCCCATTCTTTCAGCAGCAATGGATACTGTAACTGAATCTGAAATGGCCATTGCAATTGCTCAAGATGGTGGCATTGGAATACTCCATAAAAATATGAGTATCGAACAGCAAGCTGCTGAAGTGAGAAAGGTTAAACGTAGTGAAAGTGGAATGATTCACGATCCAATAACTTTAAATAAAAATGCGAAAGTAAAAGATGCACTAAGTATAATTCGTGAATTTAAAATTGGGGGTATTCCTGTTATAGACAATAACCACATGTTAATTGGTATTTGTACCAATAGAGATTTAAGATTTGAAAAAAATCCGGAGCGACCAATTTCCGAAATAATGACTAAAGAAAATTTAGTGACGACCACTGGCGTAAAGGATTTGAAAGAGGCAGAAAGTATTTTGCAAAATTATAAAATTGAGAAACTGCCCGTCATAGACAAAAAAGGAAAATTAATTGGACTGATAACTTACAAAGATATTCTAAAGGTAAAATCAAGTCCCAATGCATGTAAAGATGAGTTTGGAAGATTGAGAGTTGGAGCTGCCATTGGGGTTACTGGCGATAGTTTACTTCGTGCAAAAGCTTTAGTTGATGCCGGTGTAGATGTTATCACCATCGATACTGCACATGGCCACTCAAAAGGTGTAGCAGAAATCTTGAAGAAAGTAAGAAAGCAATTCCCAAAATTACAAATCATCGTCGGAAATATTGCTACTGCTGAAGCTGCACTTTTCCTTGCCAAAGCAGGAGCAGATGCAGTAAAAGTTGGAATCGGTCCTGGCTCTATTTGTACTACCAGAGTAATTGCTGGAATAGGAGTACCTCAGTTCTCAGCAGTTTATCAAGTGGCAGAAGCATTAAAAAATACCAAGGTGTGTGTCATAGCTGATGGTGGAATTCGATTTAGTGGCGATGTTGCCAAAGCTATTGCAGCTGGTGCCCACAGTGTAATGTTAGGCTCACTGCTAGCAGGAACGGAGGAATCACCTGGAGAGATGATTATTTACGAAGGACGTAAATTTAAATTATACCGAGGAATGGGATCAATTGAAGCGATGAGAGAAGGATCAAAGGATCGTTATTTTCAATCTCAAACGGATGACGTAAAAAAGTTGGTGCCAGAAGGAATTGTTGGCAGAGTTCCCTATAAAGGATTAGTAGGAGAAGAGTTATACCAATTAGTTGGTGGATTAAGAGCTAGTATGGGATACTGTGGTGCGGCGAATTTAGAACAACTTAAAAAAGCAAAATTCATACGGATCACTTCTGCAGGTGTCCGCGAAAGTCATCCTCATGATGTAAATATTGTCAAAGAAGCTCCAAACTATCACCGATGATTTAAGTTAAATACTGTTAGCGTAATTGCAGACGGAGTTTTAACTTTTCAACAGATGTATTTTTCTTTTTTCAGATTTAGTTTGATGTGTTTAGAAATAACGGGAAATTTACTGAATATCAATAAGATAGTCAAATTTTGATATTCATTGTTTCATCATAACAGTTGAACTGTTTTTTTTAAAATTTGCGATGTTTTGATACCAACATTTGATTACTAAATTTGCGCTCCTTTAACCTATATCAACTTAAATGAAGAGAAAAATATTTTTGTCAGCCGCTATCATTATCGGCCTACATGCAAGTTTGCTTGCTCAAGTAAACAATGATCCTGTAATTTTAAAAATTGCAACCGAACCAGTTTCGAAAAGTGAATTTGAAAGAGTATTCAAAAAAAATAATTCAAAAGAAACAACTTTCGATAAAAAAGCAGTGAATGAATATCTTCAGCTGTATATCAATTACAAATTAAAAGTTCGCGAAGCTTTAGAGTTAGGAATGGATACTGCGAAAGCATTCAATGAAGAGTTAGCTGGATATCGGAAACAATTGGCTCAACCTTATCTGGTCGACAAACAAGTATCAGACAAACTGCTTCACGAGGCATACGATCACATGAAGACTGACGTGCGAGCGAGTCACATATTAATAAAATGTGATCAAAATGCTTTACCATCTGATACGATCAATGCATTTAATAAAGCAATGAAAATTCGAGCTGAACTAATCAAAGGTGCCGACTTTACATCAATCGCAAAGCGTTCTTCAGATGATCCTTCTGCAAAAGATAATGGTGGTGACCTCGGTTATTTTTCTGCATTGCAAATGGTTTATCCTTTTGAAAATGCAACTTACAATTTGAAGAAAGATGAATTATCGATGCCAGTTAGAACAAGATATGGCTATCACATTATCAAATTAACTGACTCACGACCTGCGCAAGGTGAAGTAAAAGCAGAACATATCATGATTAAAGCCGGAGCTACAATTAAAGGCGAAGACTCTGTAAAAGCTGCTGCAAAGATTAACGATATTTATAATAAACTTCAAGCTGGAGAAAAGTTTGAAGACCTTGCACGTCAATATTCAGAAGATCAGTCAACGTCTAAAAATGGCGGTATGCTTCCAACTTTTGGAACTGGCAGAATGGTGCCTGAATTTGAAAAAGCAACTTTCGCTTTAAAATATCCCGGTGATTATTCTAAGCCAATTAAAACTTCTTATGGATGGCATATTATTAAATTGGTTGAATCAAAACCATTGGCATCGTACGAAGAACTTCAGTCTGATTTGAAACAAAAAGTTCAAAAAGATTCCAGATCTGAATTGAGTCGCACTGCCTTAATTTCACGAGTAAAATCAAAATACAATTTTAAAGAGACTCCCAAATCAAAGGATGAGTTTATGAAAACAATTGACTCAACATTATCGAGTGGAAAATGGGCAGTTGAAAGAGCAACTTCTCTTAAAAATTCAATGTTTTCAATTGGTACAAAGACATATTCTCAACAAGATTTCGCAAATTATATTAATGATCACCAAGTAAAACGCGAATCAGGAATTCCTGCTCTGGTTATGGCAAATAATATGTACAATGATTGGACTAATGAAGCAGCTTTATCGTATGAAGAAACAAAATTAGATTCTCTTTACCCTGACTTCCGTAATTTAATGCAAGAATATCGTGATGGAATATTACTTTTTGAATTGACAGATTCAAAAGTTTGGTCAAAGGCTGTTAAAGACACATCGGGTTTGAAAGAATTTTACGATAAAAATAAATCAAATTATATGTGGGGAGAAAGAGTAGATGCTACCGTTTATACCTGTGCAAATGAAGAGATGGCGGAACAAGTTCACAAATTGATGAAAAAAATTGATGATGATGATACATTGATGGCTCGTGTAAACAAAAGTTCACAACTTAACCTTCAAGTTAAATCTGGAAAATTCTCTAAAGGTGACAATGAAGCCGTTGATCAATTTGAATGGAAGCCAGGCATGTCGGCAGATAAAAAGTTTCTAAATCAAATTGTGTTTGTCAATATTCGAAAAGTACTTCCTAAAGCCTCAAAATCACTAGATGAAGCAAAAGGATTAATTACTGCAGACTATCAAAATCAATTGGAGAAAGAATGGATTGCTTCCCTTCGTTCAAAATATTCTGTCGAAGTGAAACAAGATGTAGTCGATTCAATTGCTACAAAATAATTCTTGCCGTAAAAATTAAATTATTCTTTACAAACTTCGAAAGGTTCTAGGTAGGAACTTTTCGAAGTTTGTCAATTTAAAGGATTACTGAAAAAGTAGTTCATTTATAATTCTAGTGTTGTTTCTCTTAGAATTATTATTCTTTATCATAAAATTGGAGTATCGTTTGAAAAATATATTTTTCTATTTTTGTATAATTGCTATTACTATTTCATGCTCACTTTTTAAGAAAAACGATAAAGAGGGCAAAGATGCAATTGCAAGAGCTTATGGATACTATTTATATCCTGAGGAATTACAAGGTTTGATTCCAAATGGTGCTAGCAAAACAGATAGCATTAACATTATCAAAAACTATATTGAAAATTGGTTCAGGTTGAAGTCGGTTTTACATAAAGCTGAAAGTAATTTGGATAATGAAAAAAAGGACGTAGAAAAAAAGTTAGAAGAGTATAGGAATTCATTATTAACTTATGCGTATGAAACAGAACTGATCAAACAAAAGTTAGATACCATCGTTAGTGATGAAGAATTAGCAAATTTCTATAAAAACAATCAAGACAATTTTGAGTTAAAGGATAATATCATAAAAGTTATTTATTTGAGGTTAAGCAAAAATGCTCCTAAATTAAATAAAGTCAGAGAATGGTATCAAAGTAATCTCGATAAAGACAGAAAACTTTTAGAGGAATACTGTCATCAGTACGCCCTGAATTATTTTTTAGATGATAATACGTGGCTCTTGTTTGATGATTTGTTGAAAGAGATACCAATTAAGACCTATGACAAAGAACAGTTTTTGCAAAACAACAGAGTAATCGAAATTGAAGATTCCAGCACTGTTTATCTGGTAAATATTAAAGGCTTTATGATCAAAAACAGTCTTTCTCCCTTCAGTTTTGAAAGAAATAATATTCGAACGATGATTACTAATCAACGAAAGCTTCATTTGATTGAGCAAATGGAAAAACACGCTTATGAAGAAGCGAAAAAAGGAAATGACGTAGAAGTGTATTAATCTGTTAACTTTGCAAACCACCATGAAAAACAACTATAAATTATTTTTGATTGCAGGGTTTCTTGCCCTCAATTATTCGGCTTTTTCACAACAAACGATTGACAAAGTCGTCGCAGTTGTTGGGTCGAAAATCATTCTTCATTCGGATGTCGAAAAGCAATATGTTCAATTCATTGCTCAGGGAGGAACAGAAACCAGTGATGCAAGATGTACTATTTTAGATCAATTAATTTTACAAAAATTGTTGATTAACCAAGCAGCCATTGATAGTGTTACCGTTTCTGAAACGCAAGTCGAAGGTGAGTTAGACCGTCGGATGCGTTTTTATGTAAAGCAAATTGGTTCGGAAGAAAAGCTTGAAGAATATTTCCATACAAGTATTCGTCAGTTGAAATCTGAATTCCGAGAAACCATCAAAGACCAATTGTTGGTACAAACGATGCAATCTAAAATAGGGAAAGACATTTCAGCTTCTCCAAATGAGGTGAGAGCATATTTTGAAAGTATCCCTGCAGATAGTTTACCTTACATAGATGCGGAAATGGAAATTGCTCAGATTGTAAAAAAGCCTGAAGTGACAGCAGCACAAAAGTTGACAGTAAAAAAACAATTAGAGGATTTCAGAAAAAAGATAGTTGCTGGGGAAGCAGATTTTGCGGTATATGCAGCCTTGTATTCGAAAGATCCAGGATCTGCTAAAAAAGGTGGAGAGTTAGGATTTTTTGAGAGAGGATCTATGGTTCCGGAATTTGAAGCTGCAGCATTTACACTCAAGCCGGGAGAAATTTCTCCAGTGATTGAAACGAAATATGGCTTCCATCTTCTTCAACTTGTTGAACGGAGAGGGGATCAAATTAATATTCGTCACATATTATTACAGCCAGAAACAGACGATAAAGCACTTGGAATAAGTGTGAATCTTTTAGACTCACTTTCAAAGAAAATAAATGCCGGCGAACTTTCATTTGATGAGGCAGCTCAAAAATTTTCTGATGATGAGGAAACCAGAAATAATGGTGGACTTATGATAAACCCAGAAACAAATACAACAAAGCTATCTCCCGACAAAATTGATAGGCTGTTATTTTTTCAAGTTGATTCAATGAAGATTGGACGAATATCAGCTCCATTGATAATGAATACAACCGATGGTAAATCAGCTTATAGAATTGTTGTGTTGAAGAGCAGAACGCAGCCTCATAAAGCGAATATGAAAGATGATTATCAGAAAATTCAGGAGGTGGCAACATCAGAAAAACAAAATAAAGCAATGAGCGAGTGGGTAGAAAGAAAAACAAAATCAACTTACATTCAGTTCAACGAAAATAATTCTCAATGTCCAATTCTTGAGCATTGGAAAAAAAACAACTAATTAATTTACCATTAAAAATAAATCCAACATATGTCATTAAATTTTAGTTCCGACGTTGAAGCAGTAAAAGATTTAGTTCAGAAATATCAAAAACTTCGTAATGAAATTGGGAAAGTTATTATTGGCCAGGACGAAGTAGTCCGAGATGTTTTAATTTCAATTTTTAGTCGCGGACATTGCTTATTAGTTGGTGTTCCAGGACTAGCTAAAACACTTTTGGTAAATACGATTGCCCAAACCTTAGGACTTACATATAATCGAATTCAGTTCACGCCAGATCTTATGCCGTCTGATATTATTGGAACGGAAATTTTAGATGAGTCGCGTCAATTCAAATTTATTAAAGGTCCTTTATTTGCAAATATTATTCTTGCGGATGAAATAAATCGTACTCCACCTAAGACTCAAAGTGCGCTGTTGGAATCGATGCAAGAATATGCTGTAACAGCAGCGGGAAAACGATACGTATTGGATCAACCATTTTTTGTTTTAGCAACTCAGAATCCAATTGAGCAGGAGGGAACCTATCCTTTGCCCGAAGCGCAGTTAGATCGTTTTATGTTCAACGTTTTTCTTACGTACCCCGATTTTGAACAAGAAATTCAAGTGGTTAAAAATACAACCAGCGACTATCGACCAAAGCTTGAAAAGATTATTTCAGCAGAAGAGATTTTATATTACCAAGATTTGATTAGACGTATCCCTATTCCTGATAATGTTCTTCAATATGCTGTTACTTTAGCTTCTAAAACGCGACCTAACACAGCGATGGCTACTAAAGAAGTTAATTCATATCTATCATGGGGAGCAGGACCAAGAGCATCACAATATCTAGTGATTGGCGCAAAATGTCATGCTGCTCTCAATGGAAAATTTTCACCAGATATTGAGGATGTAAAAGCCGTTGCTGTCCCAATTTTAAGACACAGAATTGTGAGAAATTACAGAGCAGAAGCCGATGGAGTTTCTATTGAAAAAATTATTTCACAATTATTTTAAACAAGTTAAAACTCAAAGTTCAGAAGTCATAGATTATAAATTGAGAATTGAAAAGAAGACTCTAAAAATTGAGAATTGAGAATTGAAGGGAGAATTGAGAATTGAAAAGGGAGATTTGAAAATTGAGAATTGAAACGAGTTTCAATTAGCTTCCAGCAAACCCTTATCCAGCAAGGCTTTCGAAGGTTTTTACCAACTATTTTTCAGTAATAT
>JANLRG010000049.1:0-2967 GCA_031361545.1 Bacteroidota bacterium | reverse complement strand
ATCTGAAATTATTCGTACAGGTAATCTTTCGGATGAATGCCGCTCTTGTTCGCTATTTGAAGGACCAATGATCAATGGAAGGCTATCGCAAATAGATCCGGTTTCTTTTCCAAGAAAATAATTTGGGAAATTTGGAATGGTAAGCCCATTGTATGTTGAAAGGATAAAAGAATGTTGAATGAAATTACATCCAAGTCCAATAATATTTGGATTATTTATTACATTAAAGTATCTAGTGCTATTTCCTGTATTAATATAAATTTTTCCATTGACAGCTAATTGAGCTAAGTAAAAAGCTGTATAAAATGGAGGAATAGGTTCAGCAAATTTATCAAACGTTCCTAGATTAATTTTACTTGAATCTATAAAAGTAGAAATTGCAGAAAACTGATATACATATTTAGAGGAAGATATGTAAAACAATTCTGAATTAGGCGCAAATGCAACACCTCTCGCATTAGCTGAATCATCAATACAAATTGAACTACAATTACTAAATAATCCGGTACACCGATCAAAAGCTAAGATGTCAAATGTATCCTTAGTGAAAACATTAGCAAATTTACTTCCATCCGGCGAAAAACAGGTTTGCCAACTCCAATCCCGAGGTAAAATTGAATAGCCTATATCCTGAATAAATGGACCTTGCAATCCTGTTAGAGTCAAGAGGTATTCGTAATAACGCCTTCCTTGTGCTTTATGTACCATAATCCACCAGTCTCTGCCATTGGCATGCTTACATGCTGAAATAGAACCTATGGTTAAAGTATCTGAAAGCAATACATTATTCTTTTGAGTTACAACACCTCGTCCTGAATCAAGCGACATATCAATGATTGAATAATATAATTCCGAAACTCGATAATCGCCCAATAACGAATACCAAGTTAGTGTCTCATGAAAAAGATAAAATAAATTAGAATTCCCAGGCATTGGTAAAATTAAATTCCCCTGCTTAACTCTCAATCCAACATTTATATGTTGTGTTGTGTAAGACGAAGGGCTCAATCCTGAACCATTTACCATTGTATCATTGTTCGAATTTGCAATATAAATTCCGTTGGTGTAAAAAAGTAAATTACCTAATGAATCAGAGATGTTTGCGTTGCAATCTAAAAAATTCATCGAAATATTTACATGTGAAGTGTCTGGATACCCAGAAGAAAAGTTCGTAGCAGTAACACCACAGATCGATCCGCTACCACAGTCATACCCTGTTAGCCATAAATTATCAACCCCTTGGGAGAAAACTACAAAAGGATTTAGAAATAAAATATAAATAAAATATTTAGCGTACCACACTAAATTTTCCTTTTGATATAACATAGTTATTTTGAATAATAATATATAGATATAATCCTTGATTGTAACTTTCTAAATTCAACTTTTCTTGTCTTTCAGAATTTTTTAAACTTTGTGATGCAATCAATTTCAATGAAAAGTCATAGATATTAAGAGTAGTTTGGGTATCTTCGTTAAGAGAATATGCCAATGTAGCTGAATGGCTACTTGGATTCGGGTAAACTACTGATTGTAATAGCGGACTATCTTCAGTAGGTCTTTTGCGTAACAAGCCCAGAGAATGACAAAGCGGATAATCGTCATAGGCTTCAATTGGGTTCACCAATCGATATAGCGCTCTAGCTTTATATACCGCTTGCCCTCCTACAAAAGGACATTCATGTGCAATCGACAATAGTTGAGGTTGATCGCTAGCAGGAATTTCCATAATTCTTTTTGCAACGGTACGTAAATATAAATCATTCACGAATTTCTCGTTTAATTCATAAACTTTTGTTGAAGAAATTAAATTATTAAATGTGCGAATATTTTCGGCTTGCGTTTCTCGTTGAACTTTTAATCCGGCAGCTATTTGCTTACTGGAATTATTAATATTTTCAACAGCTTGTTTTAAATTATCAAGAGTAGAATTGTATTGCTGTTCTGAAATGTTCCCCTGATCAAATGATTTGGCGCAATTTTCAATCATTATCATCGTCATTTGAAGCAGGCTGTCGTTATTTGATAAAATCGTTGAATCGCTGGCAGATCTTAAATCTAGGTTTTCCGTTTCATTTCTGATCTGATTGATCTTATCAATGTTGCTATTTAAATTATAATAATAAAATGCCAACAAGGTAGGATCATTGATAGCTGTTGGTTCTTTCATTAATTTTTGAAAAAGTAAAAGACGTTTTGGAAAAAATATTTTGCGAAAACATTAAAAACAATATGGAGAGGATTCGTTTACTCATGTTGAAAGAATTTAAAATGATTAACAAGATCTTGCGTGGTTGATTTAAGAAGATTATTTAAAAATAGTTTTTATTTCTTTAAAGTACTAAGAAAATCGATGAAAATGCAAAATAAAAGGGATGGTAGATGCGCCCCAATAACAGGTTATAAAGTGGTTTAATTGACTAAAATTTGAATAAAACAAAACTGAGTAAATGGATTTTTTCATTAATGTAAAAAGTGCACTTCTAAGTTTTACTCATAAAAACAGCTTATTTATGGAAAAGTAATGGCGATTGCTACTAATTTACTTTTTCTAAAAAGCCACATCGTAACAAATTTTCCAGTCCTAAAAATGGTTCTCAACATATAAATTGCAGACACTGTTGAAGTTTGAAGACATTAAAAGAGGTGGTAAAGTTGAAAGGAGAAACTGAAATCGTTCGTTTTTCTGTATATCAGACAAGCAGGGAATATAAATTTGGCAATAATGGTTCGGAATAAAATCCTCCTTGTGTAACATAGGTTGCTGTGGCCATTGGGAGAGGAAGGTAATTTTGTAGAATAAATAACAACTAATAAAAACAACTTTACTATGAAACCAAATATGGGTACTGTCGACAAAACGCTAAGGATCCTTGCAGCTGTCGTAATAATTGGATTGTATTTTGCGCATGTAATAGCCGGAACAACTGCTATCGTTTTATTAATCTTCGCTACTATTTTTATCCT
>JANLRG010000025.1:0-1296 GCA_031361545.1 Bacteroidota bacterium | reverse complement strand
GTTTCTTTAAAAAATAAGGATTTTATGCAGCCTTTAACGGCTTCAAAACAACAGGCTTGGGAGGCTTTGGGCATGTATTGGGAGCATAATTGGACAGCAGACGGGCCTGTGAAACGAAATATAAGAGCCGATTGGCAAAACAAATTGCAAGGGCATTTGACAAATTATGTGGATTCGCTATTCATAATGTCTTCAAATGCTTTGAGTCAACAAATTAGAAGGTCTGACAATCCGCGTTTTTATGTTTTCAATCCCTTGAATTGGGAAAGAAATGATGTAGCCGATGTCTTGTTTGAAGGCAATTACCCAATAAAAGTTATTGATATAGAAACGAAAAAAGAAGTTGCAAATCAATTAGTTACAAAAAATGGCAAACAATATATTCGGATTTGGGCGCAAGGTATCCCCTCAGTAGGCTACAAGGTTTTTGAAATAAAACGGGGTATGTCTCGCATCTTTCCGCAAAATATGATAGCTTGTGATACGCTGATTGGTAATGCTTTTTACAAAATAAAATTAAACGATTCGGGTGCGATTACGGAACTTTTTGACCTTAAAAACAAGCGGCAATTGGTCGAAAACGGCAAATTTTTGAATGATTTAAAGAATCAAATCGCTCCTAAAAACGACTCAATTACTCAAAAAAACGACATTTCCAATCCCTTTAGTATAGAAAGCGTAGGAGATGTTTCAGTGACCTTGAAAGCTGTTTCTACTAATCCTGTTTTACACACTGTCCGTTTGACGCTGTTCGCAAATAGTCCACGCATTGAGATTCAAGACAGTATTCAAGCCAATTTCAAGGACGTAAAAACATGGTCTTTTGCTTTTAATTTAAAAACACCCACAACCCGCCACGAGGAATTAGGGGCCATACTGACGGCTAAATCAGAGACACGCGGCGGTCATTATGCTGCCCAAAATGCCCGTTTAGATTGGCAAACCTTCAATCATTTTGCCGATATGAGCGAAGACAATTTTGGCATTACACTCTCCAATCAAGATTGCAGCTTTTTCAAATTGGGAGACAGCAAAGTAGATACTTTGTGGGAAAATGCCACCGAATTACACGCTTTAGCAGGTGGGCAAGTGGATAAAAAGGTAGAAGATGGCGGCATGATGGGTGTTTTTAATCAAAATGGTGAAAAATCATTTTTATACAATTTTGCTTTAACGACCCATAATAAAGCGTTTGATGCGACCTCTGCCATGAAATTTTCATTAGAACACCAAAACCCCTTAGTCGCCGCTTGGGTCGAAGGAGATAAGGCGCAAACCAATAGAAACACCTTTTCC
>JANLRG010000024.1:0-3126 GCA_031361545.1 Bacteroidota bacterium | reverse complement strand
TTCCTGTTGCAACAGGAATGGAAGAACATCGCAAAAATGCTATCGATTTTTTTGACGCTACAAAATGGATTAAGAAAAATCTTCCGCTTGCAAAAGTTAGCGGAGGTGTTAGCAATGTTTCTTTTTCTTTTAGAGGGAATGATGTTGTTCGTGAAGCCATTCACTCTGCATTTTTATATCATGGCGTAAAAGCAGGAATGGATATGGGAATTGTTAATCCTTCCCAGTTGCAAGTTTATGATGAAATACCAAAAGATTTATTAATTGCAGTCGAAGATGTTCTGCTCGATAGAAATGATGAAGCCACAGAAAAATTAATTGCGATTGCAGAGTCATTAAAAGGACAAGTAATTCAAAAAGATGAAAAGAGTGAAGCATGGAGAAGCGAGCCAGCTGAAAAACGTTTGGCTCATGCTTTAGTAAAAGGCATCACAGACTTTATTGAAGTTGATCTCGAGGAGGCCAGAAAGCATTTTGATAAAACACTTCACATAATCGAAGGACCATTAATGGATGGGATGAATATTGTTGGTGATCTTTTTAGTGAAGGGAAAATGTTTTTGCCTCAAGTAGTAAAAAGTGCACGAGTGATGAAAAAAGCTGTTGCATATCTTACTCCTTATTTAGAAGAAGAGAAAGTTGATGGAATGTCGAAGGCAGGAAAAATTCTTTTGGCAACTGTCAAAGGTGATGTACATGATATCGGAAAAAATATTGTCGGTGTTGTTCTTGCTTGTAATAACTACGAAATTGTCGATTTGGGTGTAATGGTTCCAGCAGCGAAAATTTTGGAAATAGCTCGCCAGGAAAATGTTGATGTCATAGGTTTGAGCGGATTAATTACGCCGAGTTTGGATGAAATGGTTCACATGGCTAAAGAGATGGAGCGCGAAAATTTCACCATTCCACTTTTGATAGGTGGCGCTACTACTTCTAAAGTGCATACTGCTGTTAAGATAGAACCAAATTATTCTCAGCCAGTCATACATGTCAATGACGCTTCGAAAAGTGTTACTGTCGTTTCAAATTTATTATCAACAAATCTCCGAGCTACTTTCGTAAAAAATAACGAAGAAGAAAATAATCGACTACGGCAATATCATATCAATGCAAGAGCCGCAGCCGAAATGATTTCTTTAGAAGAGGCGCGGAAAAATAAATTAAAAACGAATTGGGATGAATTTGAAATCCCCGTCCCTAACTTTTTAGGTACAAAAGTTTTTAATGATTATTCCATTGAAGAAATTGCTTCCTTCATCGATTGGACACCATTTTTTATTAGTTGGGAAATGAAGGGATCGTATCCGAAAATTCTTAAAGATCCAATTAGAGGAGTAGAAGCACAAAAACTTTTTGATGAAGCGCAATCTATGCTCAAAAAAATAATTGATGAAAAATGGATTTCTGCCAATGCAGTAATTGGAATTTATCCTGCTCATTCTGTTGGTGATGATATAGAAGTACTAGATTTGGATGGGACAGAAGTTAAAGCAATATTCCACACACTTCGTCAACAATCAAAAAAATCTGATAATAATCCTAATGTCGCTCTTGCCGACTTTATTCAGCCGAAGAAAAATTTAACTTTAAGTGTGAATGAAAATAATAATTCAACTGATAATTCTAATCACACTTCTGAGATTGATTTCATCGGTGCATTTGCTGTAACGACAGGAATTGGAATGGAAAAGTGGATTGAGAAATTTGAAAAAGAACATGACGATTATTCTTCGATTATGTTGAAAGCATTGGCAGACCGTTTAGCAGAAGCATTTGCAGAATTAATGCATGCTAAAGTTAGAACAGAATTATGGGCTTATGCAACAAGCGAATCATTAAGCAAAGAGGAAATCATTAAAGAAAAATATCAAGGAATTCGTCCAGCTCCAGGTTATCCTGCACAGCCCGATCATACAGAGAAAATAACCATTTGGAAATTATTGGATGTCGAAAAGAATACTGGTATTACTCTAACGGAACATTTGGCCATGTACCCGACATCTTCTGTAAGTGGATTGTACTTTGCAAATCCTAATTCCTATTATTTCGGATTAGGAAAAATTACTTCTGACCAAATTGCCGATTATTCTAAAAGAAAAGGCATGCCTATACCTGAAATGGAAAAATGGTTAGGAAGTGTAATTCTCTAATTAGAAATTCTTGTTCAACATGTTATAGATGAGAAGTGATTTTTGAATGGAAATTGCCTTTTCACCCTTATAATAATTGTGTCCACATAAAAAATTGACAAAAGCATACGAGAGTGTAAAAATTATTTACATTTGGTAAGATAAACTTCTAGACCCTTACTTTTAATTGTCTCTCTTATGAAAAAAATCTGTACGCTAACTTTGTTTTTATTCTTTCTCTTTTCAAACATCAACGCTCAAATAATTTGTGTACGATGTTTTGATACTAACGACTCAATTAGCTCTGGAGTAAATAATCTGGTGAAGAATGGAGGTTTTGAAAATGGATGTGGAATGAATCAATACTATTGTCCAAAATCATCATACCATAGTTGCAATCTTCAGCATTGGATGTGTATCAATGGCGGTATAAGTACATACGCTTCAACTTATGGAGCGGGTTCCACAGTTGTTCCTCAAGGAAGCCTCGCGGCTTACATGGGAAATTGGTACTGCTATGCATGCTCTTCCATTTCAAATGACACTACTTGTTTTCCCGATTCACAATGTGTTTCGCTAAACCATGCTAGTTTAGGTTATCCTCTTGCCGACGTGAACTATGGCCGTGATACTGGTGTAAGTCTCGTACAAACTGTTTATGGTTTAACACCTGGCTCTGTCTATGAATTAGAATTTTGGGCTGGGGGAGAAGACTACTTTACTGAAAGAGGTATTTTTGCAATTGATATTGGATTTGGAAATACTTTTTTGAAATGCAAACCTACACCTGTTGGTTCAACCGGGACTGTTTATGTAATCGAATTTGCTGCTACTTCTGCAAGTCACACAATCAAATTTACTAATTGGGGACACATGTGTGGAACCTGCACAGAAGTTATTATTGACAACGTCCGTTTATATACAGCAGCTGAACTTGATCCTTCTGTTCCTGTATGCGCACCGATTTTTCCTGTAGCTAATATCTCTTGTAGTGATT
>JANLRG010000014.1:0-1204 GCA_031361545.1 Bacteroidota bacterium | reverse complement strand
TAAAAAGTAAATTAAAATAATTCACTTCAAATTATTTTAAATAGGGTAAGCAATTGGAGATGTAATAAGAATTGTAAATTTGGAAGTATGATGCAAAGATTAATATATTTTCTAATCAAATGCAACTCTTTAACACATATTTGTATTCTTAATGCGAAATTAATGATTTTTAAACACTGAAATCAGTTTATCAAATATTCGCTCTATGAATCGGCGTTCCTCTGTTATTATTTCAGCCGAGCCTTGCATCTGCTGCTCAAATTTCAAGGTCTTATGATAACTCGTTTTCAAACCATAAGGCAAATTAACTCGAACGGAAATAACCTTTTCGCCTTTCTCATTTTTAGGCAAAAGGGCTTTAGCGGTAACAGTTCCTTCCACTATACCATCTTCTTGATATGGATGCGAATCAAATTTTATCACTACTCGTTGACCAGGCATCACCTTACCTGAACCTGAAATAGGCAACGGCACAAGCCCCACCATGCTCGAACCATTCGGCGGCACAATAGCCATCACTTCAGCTCCTTCTTTGATGTCTTGATTTTCTGCCCAATAATTATTGTAAAAAGAGATTTTCCCACTTGTAGGCGCAGATAGAATATATTTCAATTTCCATTGCGAAATGGCCGTGCGCAACTGATTAATCGACTCCACAAGGCTGTTATACTGAGTGGTATTCGATGTCCGCGTCAAACTTTGAAATTCCATCCTGTTTTTCTGCAATTGCAAAATTCGCCCTTGAAACTCCTCAATATTGCTATTGATATTTTTTATCAGTTGCTCTTGATTATTGGCTTCTCGGATGATTTCTTCTAACTGACTTTTAGAAATTACATTTTGAGAATACAACGTTTTATTACGCTCCACATTCTTTTTAGTCAAATCCAAATTACTATAAGCCGTTTTCAATTTTTCCCTTTCGGTGCGAATGAGCCTTTCGGTATTATTAATCTGTTGTTCTATCTGCAATACGTTTTGCGCTTCAAAATTTTCTTCTTTTTTAAATTGAAATTCTTTCAATATTTGTACAAAAGAAGAATAATTGAGCTGCAAATCGCCTAATTGAAAGCCCATTTCGGGCTGGAATGCCGCCAATACTGAGGGGGTCAAACTATCAAATCTAAACAACTGTCGCTCCAATGTCAACACATCTTCATAATGAGCTGGATTCTGCAAAACTACCAATAAATCACCCGTTTGC
>JANLRG010000914.1:0-1654 GCA_031361545.1 Bacteroidota bacterium | reverse complement strand
GTAATACGGCTATAGATTCTGTACTGAATTCTTTTCCTTCCATGTACCTCACCATGAAATCGCTTTCAAATCTTCCTGTTGCATTAACGTCCTGTTCTGTAAATGGAATGAAGTGGTTCACTATACTCCATTGCTTATCATTCCATTCTAATTCGTTAGCACTAACGGTTCTTTGTGTTCGATTGAAGAGCATCCAGATCAAACAATCGTTTTTAAATTCATCGATTAATGGTTCCGTCGGTTGAAGAAATTGATCTCGATCATTGAGCCATGTTGGAACTAAAAGTCTACGGGCACAAAAAATAATAGCAGCAGCCCATAGATTGTCAACATTAATATAAAAACCGCCATCATGCCCTACACGATATACGGAAGAAAAAATAGCAGTCTTTTGTTCCGCATGTTGCATATCATTACTATCACAAAGCATATACGCGATTGCACCATCAGACCAGGTTGTTGATGCTATTACAGCAGTAGATGGTGAAACCGCATTTTTAAGAGCTATTACATTATCCTTGTTTGGTTTGGGTCGTTCAATAAACTTATTTAAACTTTTACTGCTCGGAAGATTGTAAAACGTCTTAGCACCAATAGGATTCACATTTTTATCGAATACCTCAACTTCAATTTCGGTAATTGGTATAAACGAGAGTGCTGTATGATCTGTACTCCATATCAAAAAACCAATCGGAAATTTTCCTGATAAACCTTCGAAGGCTTTGTTATGTACAACAAAGCCTCCTAAATATTTTGCATTCCAGTTCTGTCGAAATTTTTCAAAGTTGGGTGCGTTTACATATTTCAATGTACTAAACATAGCAATGGTAGCTTGAGGTATTTCTTTTGAAATCCGTGCTAAGAATTGAACAAACAACTCGTTGCTAGCTTTACCATACCCAGACATCAATGATTTAGCAAGCTTAGTTTTCGCTACTCCAGTTTTATTTTCTTCGCCTTCAAGAATCGAATTATTACTTCTATTTCCGGCTTCAGCATACGGTGGATTAATCAACACAAGAATTTTTTTGCCTTGTGCAATTGCGTCTCGTAAAGATTGAGGGATTTTATTTGTCAACGTACAGTCTATCTTCCCTTCGTCTGTTAAGTCATCATTTAAATAATCATACTGAAAACGTGTTGCTGCCACACAAGTTTTAGTGGAACGCATTACATCTACATCCGCTTGATCCAATGTACTCATGTAAATGTTGCGTTGGTTACTATGTTTGACTTCTAGATTACCAACACCACAACACATGTCCCATACGATATACTCCTTTTGCCAGTTAGTGCCCAGCGTTTCTGTGAGTTTGTCGTAAGCTTTGTCCACCACGTGTAATGGTGTGTAAAATGCACCTTTGAAACTACGTTCATCGAGAGGTATGAGACTATCGCGCCTTTCGAGCAGGTAATTCCTGTATTCCTGTTTTGGAGGTCGATGATAAATCGCCCAGAATCTGCGGTAGCCTTCTTTGTTTCCTAGTTCATACAAATTACCACCCAGACTAAACACCGGGTTATTATTCTTATGAAGGAGTTCAGCGGGCAGATCATTATGCGTACTCACTACACCATCACTCATTATATCTGCATAAAATAAAAGCGCATAGTCTTCTTCGGCAACACCTTTAATTTCGCGACCTACCATAGT
>JANLRG010000875.1:0-1147 GCA_031361545.1 Bacteroidota bacterium | reverse complement strand
AAACTTAAAGACGAGATTTTAGCTGTTGAAATAGCACCATTTTTAGAAAGTGTTTTTAAGTTTTATTACAACAATGAAGAAGAAAGCTATCAGAGCATAATTGGTGAATTGAAACGGCGGAAAAATTATGACAGCCTTTTCAAATTAGCGAAAGAAGCAGAATATGATCATTTTGAATTGGATAATAAGCAATACAGTCAGTTTCACTTGAAAAAATTAGCGAGGCATTTGAAAGTGGATTTCAATTTCTTTCAATTATTCAAAAGTGAACGGTTGCGAATGGATAATATTGATAGTGTGATGATGTTTTTAAGCAATTGTATGCAAAAGGCTTTTGCTGAATTTCAATTGAGTAAAGCGTTGGAGATTTATATTGTGGATACGAAACTTCAGTAGTTTAAAATACTGGAGGTAAGTGATTTCAAATAACATTAACAGAAATGCAAGAAATACACCAAAAGGTTTATGAATACCTCAGAAGTCTTTATGACAAAGACCATGAGTTTAGATTTATTTTGAGGGAACGCCCTAAAGATAAATTAGAGAAGCGTTATTGGTTTCTTGGTAATGAAAATGACTTAATAACTTCGTTTTGGGAAGGTCGAGATTGGCAAAATAAAACGCCTTATATTTTTATAAGTATTACTACTTCGGGTGATTTTTATCTCAATTTGATTTCAAATGACTCTCTTGAAAGAGAACAGATTTTCAAAGAATGGGCTATTCGATTAGGCATGACCCAAAAAAGTAGAAAAGGGAAGCTGATAGCAAATTGGTATAAAAAATATAATGGTAATTACTTAGATGTTTTAAAAACATTTATTCAAACGGATAAAAAAAATATTGACATTTATATAAAAGCTGAATCAATAGAAAATCCTAAAATTAAAGAATTATTTCCATCCGTAAAAAAACAAATTTTTGAAAGAAATAAAGAAAAAATAGAAGAATACCGTAGTAAATGTACTTTAAAGCTATCCGAAATAGTAATAAGTGAAGAAAATTATTATCAACATTATATTTTAACAAAACTTGCCATTCAAAATATAGGGCATTTTGAGTCTGCAAGTTTAGAACTGCATCCACGAATTACGTGCTTGATTGGAGAAAATGGCACTGGGAAATCCACAATACTGAGGGGTATCGC
>JANLRG010000865.1:0-9300 GCA_031361545.1 Bacteroidota bacterium | reverse complement strand
TGATTTCAGTTTATCATCTTCTTTCGCTCTTTGTTCAAGTGTGCCGCTAAAGGTGCTTAAGAGAATTCTCTGATTGGTAATTGCAGTTGACTTGATTGATTGCTCTGCTTCATTGGCTTTGATATCATCTTTCTTGCGGTCTATTTCTCGCAAGTTATTTTTAATATCATCTCTCCAATCTTCAATATTTTCTTCTAAGGAGGAGATGTTACTAGTTATTTTTTTTTCCTTTTTGTTCTCCTCTTTTAAAAGGTCTCCATAAGTATTCTTATATTCATTGACAGCAAATTGGTGAACAAAATAATTAATCGCGGAAGCAATTTCTGGCTTGTTCGAACTACTAATGAAAGTTGAATCATCTAACATAAAAGCTGCCGACAATTTTGTTATAGTGCCTTCAGAATTTACAGTGCTGATTACGAAAACTGAATCACTCAGAACATCTTTGATAGGGCAGTGGCTCATAGTGATTTCTGAATTATTTTCGTCAACTGAACAGTGTGTATGGCTCTTGAGATAGCTCTTCCAGTTTTTGGCAACTGTTTTCATTTTGCTTTGTGGTATTTCTACAAGGAAAGCATTTTTAGTTCCGAGTGAGAATGTTCGCATCGATTCAATCACTTTCAATGAATCTTGTGCAAAAGTAAATGAGGTATAAAGTGTAAATAGTAGGAGAAGATTTTTCATTGTGTTTCTTATTTTTACTTTGAATTATAACTGCAATTTAACCAAAAAAGTCTCAACTACGGTAATTTTCTGTCCGAATTCGGAAATGAAAGTTTACATTTGCCGCCATTGAAAGTTAAAATGGAAAAATTAAAAGTTGGCATCCTGAGAGAGGGAAAAGTCCCTCATGATAAAAGAGTTGCATTTACTCCTGATCAATGTGCTCAAATCATCAAAGAATTTCCTGCAATAGATTTAGTCGTTCAACCAAGTGAATGGCGAGCATTTTCTGATGCAGAATATATTTCTTTAAACATTCCGTTGGCTGAAAATATTTCGGATTGTGATATCTTAATTGGGATAAAGGAAGTTCCCCAAAAGGATTTGCTGGCCAATAAAAAATATTTATTTTTTTCTCACACTATTAAAAAGCAACCTCACAACCAATCACTCATTAAAAAAATGGTGGAGTTGGGAATTACGATGATTGATTATGAATGTTTGGTTGATAAAAACGAAAATAGAATAATAGGTTTTGGTCGATATGCTGGAATTGTAGGGGCTTATAATGGCATAATGGCTTATGGATTGAAATATAAAATGTTCGATTTAAAACCGGCGAATGAATGTCACGATAAAAAGGAATTGTTTTCGGAATTGGATAAAGCAAATCTCCCCAATATAAAAGTAGTTGTGACTGGTGGAGGAAGAGTAGCGAATGGTGCCTGTGAAACTTTAGGCGCTCTGAACTTAAGAAAAGTTACTCCTTATGAATTTTTAAACTATTCTTTTAGAGAGCCAGTTTACGTCCAGCTGCATTCACATGACTATTTTGAATCGATTGATCAATCGCCTTTCAGTAGCTACGATTTTCATCATCATCCGGAAAACTTTCGATGTGCTTTCAGTGACCAAAGTAATTTTGCTTCTGTTACTGATTTATTGATTCATGCTACTTTTTGGGATCCTCGCGCTGATATTATGTTTTCGAAATCAAGAATGCGTGATCCCGATTTTCGAATTGGTGTAATTGCCGATGTAACTTGTGATATCGATGGCAGTATTCCTTCAACGTCGAAATCAAGCACGATTGAAGAAAAGTTTTATGGGTATGATCCGATGACTGAAAACATTGTTGAACCTTTCGATAGAAATGCAATTACAGTTATGGCTGTTGACAATCTTCCTTGTGAATTGCCTCGCGATGCTTCTGATGGATTTGGAAAACATTTAATTGAACGCATTCTCCCATCTCTTTTTGGTGACGATGATCAAAGCATCATTGAACGAGCCTCTATTTTGAAAGATGGAAAATTGACAGAGCGATTTAAATATTTGAAGGATTATGCTGAAGGAAATTAAAAATCATTTGCATAAATTAATTGATACCTTAGTCGTACTAAATTAAATTTCAAATTTCATTAACTATGTCAATCATTGTCGCACCAAGTATTCTATCTGCTGATTTTGCAAATCTTCAACGTGATATTGAAATGATCAATAGGAGTGAGGCCGATTGGTTTCATGTTGATATAATGGATGGTGTATTTGTACCGAATATTTCTTTTGGATTTCCGGTTTTGAAGGCAGTGAAGAAATATGCAGAGAAACCATTAGATGTTCATTTAATGATTGTACAACCCGAGCGATATATTCAACAATTCAAAGATGCTGGAGCTGATATTTTATCAATACACATCGAAGCCTCTAAGCACTTACATCGAACTATTCAAGAGATCAAACTAGTTGGAATGCAAGCAGGAGTCGCTATCAATCCGCATACATCTGTTTCACAACTTTCTGAAATTATTGCCGACATTGATTTAGTTTGTTTGATGAGTGTAAATCCCGGTTTCGGTGGACAAAAATTTATTGAACACACTTATGCAAAGACATCTCAATTGAAAGAGATGATACTAAAAGCAAATTCAAAAGCAAAAATTGAAATCGACGGTGGAGTGGATCTGAAAAATGCTTCAGCACTTATCAAAGCTGGAGCAGATGTTTTTGTAGCAGGGAATACTGTCTTTTCGAGTAGTGATCCTGTTGCAACAATTCGATTTTTGAAGCAGTAGGATAATCTATTCATGTTTTATTTATAAAAGCTCATTTTTTTTTATTTAAAAACATTTTAATGGTTCATTATAAAAAAATTGACGCGAGAATTGGCTTCGATGTTTGATTTCCAATTTGGGTGACTCAATATCCATAACACGAAAAAAGCCGCTCATTTCTGATACGGCTTTTCACTTTTATTGTATGGGCTTCTTATCCCAGGTAAGTTTTGAGAATCTTACTTCTGGAAGTATGTTTTAATCTGCGAATTGCTTTTTCTTTTATCTGTCTTACTCGCTCGCGAGTCAAATCAAATCGCTCTCCAATTTCTTCTAATGTCATCGGCTGTTCTCCTTCTGCTAGTCCAAAGTAAAGACGGACTACATCAGCTTCTCTTACAGTAAGCGTACAAAGGGCACGCTCAACTTCACGACGAAGAGATTCTGTAATCAATGATGCATCAGGATGTGGTTGATCGTCATCTCCTAAAACGTCTATCAATGTGCTGTCTTCTCCTTGTTGAAGTGGAGCATCCATTGAAATATGTCGACCGGATGTTCTCATCGCATCTTTTATGTCTGATACTGAAAGTGACATTGCATCTGCAATTTCTTCTGTCGATGGTTCTCTTTCGTATTCTTGCTCGAGCTTTGAAAAGGTCTTGTTGATTTTATTGATTGATCCAATCTTGTTTAGAGGTAAACGTACTATTCGAGATTGTTCTGCTAAGGCTTGAAGGATAGACTGTCGAATCCACCATACTGCATAAGAGATAAATTTAAATCCTCTTGTTTCGTCAAAACGTTGAGCGGCTTTAATCAATCCTAAGTTTCCTTCATTAATCAAATCTCCTAATGTTAAACCTTGGTTTTGATATTGTTTCGCCACAGAAACAACAAATCTTAAATTGGCTTTCGTTAACCTTTCAAGTGCCATCCCATCGCCTTTCTTGATGAGTTGAGCCAATCTTACTTCTTCTTCTGCTGTTATTAGCTCTACTCTTCCAATTTCTTGAAGGTATTTATCTAATGATGCTGTCTCCCGATTGGTTACCTGCTTGGTTATCTTTAGTTGTCTCATACTAATTTTTTGTTGATTTAATAAAAATGATACAGAGGTGAAACGCTGCTATTCTTCTTAGGTTTCAGCAATTATTAAAATTCAAGCGATTTTTCTCAAAATGAGACAATAACTACTTTTAATTCACTATTCAATTTTCTGCTTCATTTTTTTTGATGAAATGAAAGACGCTAATAGTAAAGGACGGACTTCTCCTTCAAATATTTAATGAATACTATAGAATGTGAAAAAAAAAGAGCAAACCTTTCGATTTGCTCTTTAATCTTTCTTATTTATACATTAATTTGATGTCTGACGACGTGGAGGACGACCGCTGCCGCCTTCTGGTGAATCTGTCATTCCTTCTGGACGAGGATCTAATACTTTTTTTGAAAGTCTAAATTTCCCAGTCTTTTTATCGACTTCAATTAATTTAACCTTGATTTTTTCACCTTCGGTAAAAACACCATCCATTTTATCAATACGATTCCAACTTATTTCTGAAATATGAAGAAGTCCATCTTTCCCTGGCATGAATTCAACGAATGCTCCAAAGTCCATGATGTTTTTTACTTTCCCTTCGTAAACTCCACCAACTTCAGGCGTTGCTGTGATAGCACGTATTCTTGCTTTCGCTGCTTCAATTCCTGATTTATCAGTTGAAGAAATTTCAATGATACCTTCATTGTTTACTTCTTCAATAGAAATAGTTGTATTAGTTTCACGCTGCATTTCTTGAATAATTTTTCCACCGGGTCCAATCACTGCACCAATAAATTCTTTTGCAATAATTAATTTTTCAATACGAGGAGCGTGCGGTTTATAATCTGCTCGAGGAGCAGACATCGTTTTAAGGAGTTCTCCAAGAATATGGAGACGACCTTCTTTTGCCTGATTCAATGCTTTCACCATAATATCCATTGGTAAGCCTTGAATTTTAAGATCCATTTGACAAGCACAAATTCCTTTCTCAGTTCCTGTTACTTTGAAGTCCATATCACCTAAGTGATCTTCATCGCCAAGAATATCACTTAATACTGCAAAGCGACCTTTGCCATCTGTAATTAATCCCATGGCAATTCCTGAAACTGGTCTACGAATCTGAACTCCTGCGTCCATCAATGCAAGTGTTCCTGCACATACAGTCGCCATAGATGAGGATCCATTGGACTCAAGTATATCAGAAATGATTCGGATAGTATAAGGACATTCTTGTTCTGAAGGCATAACAATTTTCAACGAACGCATGGCTAAATTTCCATGACCAATTTCACGACGACCTGCACCACGATTTGGTTTTACTTCTCCTGTAGAAAATCCAGGGAAATTATAGTGTAATAAAAATTTACTTGTTCCTTCTTTAGTAGGCGTGTCAATTAATTGTTGGTCTAGTTTATTTCCTAGTGTGACAGTTGTCAACGACTGTGTTTCTCCACGAGTAAAAATGGCTGAACCGTGAGGAGAAGGCAAGTAATCAACTTCTGACCAGATAGCTCTGATGTCTGTCGATTTACGACCGTCCAAACGAATTCCTTCAGTCAAAATGCAATTACGCATTGCATCACTTTCAACATCGTGGAAATAACGTTTTATCATTCCTTTTTTTGCAGCTAGTTCCTCCTCAGGAATAGTAGCGTTGAATTCTGCATGAAGTTCTTTGAAAGCAGCAGAACGTTCGTGTTTATTTGGATTGGCACTACGAGCAATTGCATAAGCTTTGTCGTAACACAATTCACGAACCTTCGCTTTTAATTCTTCGTCGTTCGTCTCGTGAGAATATTCACGCTTAGGGACATTACCACAAGCTTCTCGAAGTTCTAACTGAAACTTACATTGTTGTTTGATTGCTTCATGAGCGAAACGAATAGCATCCAACATTTCAGATTCACTTACTTCTTTCATTTCACCCTCAACCATAACTATACTGTCGTCGGTTCCTGCAACCATGAGGTCCATGTCTGCAAGTTCAAGGTCAGCTAAAAGTGGATTGATGACAAACTTACCATCTACACGAGCAACTCTTACTTCAGAAATTGGTCCATTAAAAGGAATATCAGAAATGGTGATTGCACATGATGCTGCGAAACCTGCAAATGCATCTGGTTGAATCGTTGCATCTCCAGAAATCAAAGAGAGCATTACTTGAGTATCGGCATGGTAATCGTCAGAAAACATCGGACGAAGAGCACGATCAACTAATCGGCTTACTAAAATTTCATATTCTGATAGTCTGCTTTCTCTTTTTAAGAAACCTCCAGGGAAGCGTCCAACAGCAGAAAATTTTTCTTGATAATCAACAGATAGTGGAAGGAAGTCTGTTCCTTCTTTTGCTTCTTTAGAAGAAACCACTGTTGCTAAAATCACCATGTTTCCACAGCGTACTACGACTGATCCATCAGCTTGTTTAGCTAGGCGACCAGTTTCAACGGTTACTATTCGGCCGTCACCGAGATCAAATTCTTTTACGATTCCTTTTGACATTTTGCAGCTTTATTGTTTACAATTAAAAAAAGGCAATCATTCGAATTGCCTTTCTGTTTTTTTGGTTTTTAGAAATATTATTTTCTGATTTTTAAATCAGCGATGATTTTACGGTATCGCTCAATATCATTCTTTTGTAGATAATCGAGTAGACTACGACGCTTTCCTACTAAAGCAATTAAAGAGCGTTGAGTAGCGAAATCTTTCTTTGCAACTTGAAGGTGACCAGTCATAAAACTAATACGTTCTGTAAACATTGCAATTTGAGCTTCTGATGATCCAGTATTTGTTTCAGACCCACCAAATTTTTTGAAAATTTCCTTTTTTCCTTCTGATGTTAATTTCATTGTTGCTTGACTTATTTCTTTTAAAATGAGGTGCAAATGTACACTTAATAAGTTTATCTGCAAGATTTTTTTATTCCATTTGATGGAGATAAAAAGAAGATAAATATTTTAGACCGATTAACCATCTGTGCTATTATTTACTTCTTAAAATCTTGTTATTTAGGTTTTTACCTTAGTTTTTCAACAAGCTGAGGACTTGTGCTAACTTGGCTTTCAGTTCTCTTCGGTCAACTATGAAGTCAAGGAATCCATGTTCAAGGACGAATTCTGCTGTCTGGAAACCTTTTGGAAGATCTTTTCCAATGGTTTCTTTCACAACCCTTGGACCTGCAAAACCGATGAGAGATCCAGGTTCTGAAATATTTAAATCACCTAACATTGCATAAGAGGCTGTAACTCCTCCGGTAGTCGGATCGGTCAACAATGAGATATAAGGTAATCCAGCATCTGCAAGTCTTGTTAACTTGGCCGATGTTTTTGCCATCTGCATAAGGGAATAAGCTGCTTCCATCATCCTTGCTCCACCTGATTTCGAAATGATCAGCAATGGTAATTTATGTTCGATGGAAAAAT
Source organism: Bacteroidota bacterium (assembly GCA_031361545.1). Lineage (GTDB taxonomy): Bacteria > Bacteroidota > Bacteroidia > AKYH767-A > 2013-40CM-41-45 > JADKIH01. The sequence goes on along the minus strand of JANLRG010000865.1, from coordinate 2,119 downwards.
CAATTGCTCTCGATATTTTCTCGCCAACAACAGAACCCATCGAACCACCGATGAATGTAAAATCCATGCACGCTATTACAATTCCTTCGCCGTGAATTTTACCAGTCACCGTTCGAATCGCATCCTTCAATCCAGTTTTTTTTTGCGTTTCTCTATTTCTATCGACGTACTTCTTTGTATCAACAAACTTCAAGGGATCGTCTGAACTTAAATTTTCATTCAGTTCCATGGCATCATGCTCTTCATCCAAAAGTATTTCGAAATACTCTTGTGAATTGATACGATCATGGTAGCCGCATTGTTCACAAACATATTTTCTGAAAGAGTGATCCTTAGAAGGTACAATGTGCTTACATGAACTGCATTTATGCCACAATCCTTCCGGAGTTTCTTTTTTTTCTTTCGTAGAAGTTGTAATCCCTTCTTTGATTCTTTTAAACCAACTCATAGTATAGTTTTGTTTTCAGGAAATTTCTTTCGTGTATAAAAGTGTTCTGAAATTAGGCAATCGTAACTTTTGGTTCTAGGTAAACATCTTGGATTACATTCAATAATGCAATGCCATCTTTCATAGGTTTCTGAAAAGCTTTTCTTCCGCTAATCAATCCTTGTCCGCCTGCTCTTTTGTTTATTACAGCTGTAGTTACCGCTTCTGATAAATCAGTAGCGCCTTTAGATTCTCCTCCGCTATTGATTAAACCAGCTCTTCCAGAATAACAATTGATGACTTGGTAGCGACAAAGATCTATGGGATGTTCCGAGGTGAGTTCTGAATAAACTTTTGGATGTGTTTTTCCAAAACTCAGAGCTGTGTAACCACCATTGTTGGTTGCTAATTTTTGTTTGATAATATCTGATTGAATGGTAACGCCTAAGTGATTTGCTTGACCTGTTAAGTCAGCCGATGTAGAATAATCTACTCCATCTTTCTTAAATGCATTGTTACGTGTATAGCACCAAAGTACAGTCGCCAGTCCCATTTCATGAGCCATAGCAAAGGCTTTACTAACTTCTTGAATTTGTCTGCCAGATTCCTCACTTCCAAAATAAATTGTTGCCCCTACTGCAACAGCTCCCATTTCATAAGCATCTTTGACTTTCCCAAAAAGGATTTGATCATACTTATTCGGATAGGTTAGAAATTCATTATGATTAATCTTTACAATAAATGGAATCTTATGAGCATATTTTCTTGATACAATTCCTAAAACTCCAAATGTCGATGCGACAGCATTACATCCACCTTCAATAGCAAGTTTTACAATATTTTCAGGGTCAAAATAAGCAGGGTTAGGAGCAAAGGATGCTCCAGCTGAATGCTCAATACCTTGGTCAACCGGTAGAATAGAAAGATAACCTGTCCCTGATAAGCGTCCATGATTATACAATTGATGGAGACTTCTCACAACCTGATTTGATCGATTTGAATTGATGAAAATTCGTTCAGTAAAATCAGAACCTGGAAGATGAAGAGTTTCTTTCGAAATTGTTTTGCATGTATGGTTAAGTAAACTTTCTGCACCAAGCCCCAGCAGTTCATTGATTTTTGAATACGACATATTGATTTTTAAATTTGAGGTGACAAAGTTAAAAAAATAATCTAATTTTTTAATTCAAATATCAGATGGTTCTTTCTTACTATTGATCATATAATAATAAGAATCCAATATCACCATTTCTTAAAACGGATAACCAATAGCTAGGTTGAAATTGACATCGCTAATTCCAAATTTCTGATTAGGATAGACCCAACGATCATTGGTATCTAAAGATGGATCTCTCAATTTTACAGCAGCATCAAATCTTAAAATGAAAAAGGTGAAATTAAAACGAAGTCCAAATCCACCACCAACTCCAAGCTGACTTATTGCATTTTTAATTTCGAACACACCACCTGGTCGACTAACATCTTCGTTTCTTGTCCAAACATTTCCTGCGTCAACAAAAGATGCTCCTTCGATAATGATTCCATTAGATAGTCGAATGAGTTCTGTACGAAATTCAATGTTTCCTTCAAATTTAATGTCGCCGCTTTGTTCAATATTCACAATTTTCTTATAAGAACCTGGACCCAATGTTCTCGCATTCCATGCTCTTACACTATTAGCCCCGCCAGCAA
>JANLRG010000826.1:0-1022 GCA_031361545.1 Bacteroidota bacterium | reverse complement strand
CTGCAGTTGCGCCTTTCAATACTGTCATGCTTTCAATATCATCGGGATTGATACTCGACAAACCATCACCGCCATCTGATGTATTGCCGCCGCCCCTTACGCCAATAGAGTTATCGGCAGCAGCATTGCCTGGATTTGTACCAAAATTAGTATTGTCAATCGGTACGCCATTGACCACTATCAAAGGATTATTTTGTCCTGAAATAGACGATTGCCCTCGGATTCTGATTTTTGAAGTCCCAGCGGGACCTGTACCCAAGCCCGAAATATTCACACCGGCAATTTTACCCGATAGCGTATTAATAAAATTAGTGGTGCGATTCTCCGTCAATTGTTCCTTTCCAACGGTGGTGGTGGCATAGCCCAACTTTTTAGCTTCTTTTTTGATACCCAAAGCTGTTACCACGAGTTCGTCTAAACTGCCCCCTGTTTTCAGGGAAACGTTCATAACTGTTTCCTTTCCAATAGGAAGGGTTTGTGAGTCGTAGCCTACAAAACTGAAAACAAGCGAACCGCCTTTGTCTGTGTCTGTCAATTCGAGTTTATAATTGCCATTTATATCTGTCAGTGTTCCTTTGGAAGTTCCTTGTAGCACCACACTCGCCCCGACAAGCGGTTCGTTTTTATCGTCCGTGACCACGCCTTGAATTGTTTGGGCAGATACTGTCATTGACCATAGCCATACGACTACCCATAACCATTGTGTAAATTGATTCGTCATGTTGTTTAGTTTCATTGTAAAAAATTGATTTAGATTAACATAAAATTATAAAAAAGTTAGTACAGATTCAATGAGGAAAGACATAAGTGACCCCTCAGTATTATGCGGTTTTTTAGTAGAAAAATTCAATAGTTAAATAGGAAATTGAGTAGTATTGATAGTTTTTCATAATAAAAAATACTTATAAGAATTCATTATGATAAACAGAAAATGTATTCTTATTTCCCGTTTTTCAAGGTTACTTCTTTCAAAATCACTATACTTTTTATGGTTTGTACTGCAAAAGACAGCTGATAAGTTT
>JANLRG010000814.1:0-1277 GCA_031361545.1 Bacteroidota bacterium | reverse complement strand
GTCCACCGTTTCAAAATTCCAATGCGTCAAATCACCTCGCGCAGGACCGAGCGAGACCAATTTTTCATTCACGAATAATTTATACCGATTGTCAGCGGAGACATGCACCACATAAGCAGTCGGCTTTGAAGGCAACTCAATTGTTTTTCTAAACAAATAAACACCGTAGCCATTAGGTGCTTCATCGGGCACAGCTATCCACGAAGCTTTCCATTGCTTTTGAAGAATAGATGGGTCAATCGTTTGAGCTTTCGCAACAAAGGATATTAAAGTTAATAGAGAAAAAAAGGTGATTGAGAATGTTAATTTTTTCATAGTTAATCGTTTGTTTTTTAATATTTTTCTAACTTTACCTTGAAAATTGCAAAGTGCAGTTTGTAAATTACAAGGTAAAATGATAATTGAAAGACAAATTACAAAACAGGTTTTAAAAAATCTGACTTATTTTCCAGTTGTTGGGATAGTCGGTCCACGTCAAGTTGGCAAAACAACTTTGGCTAAAATTTTACAACAAAATTTGAATACACCAACTCTTCATTTGGATTTAGAATTACAAGAAGACATTTATAAACTTGATAATCCGCAGGCATATCTTCAAATGAATGCTGAAAAGTGCATTATTATTGATGAAATTCAGCGTTTACCAAGCATATTTCCTTTATTACGCGCTCTCATTGATTAAGACCGCCGCCCCGCTCGATTTATAATATTAGGGTCGGCTTCTCCTGAAATGGTGCGCCATAGTTCTGAATCTTTAGGAGATTATATTGCTTACTCTGAATTATCCCCTTTTTCATTACTTGAAGCACAAAAAGCTAATATTGACCAATCTAAACATTGGCTTTTAGGCGGTTATCCGAATGCCTTAATGGCGCCTGATATAGAATTTACAAGGATTTGGATTATAAATTTCATCTATACTTTTATGGAAAGAGATGTTCGTCTGTTAGGCTTTGATATCAATATTTCAATGATGGATAGATTTCTTAAAATATTGGCTCATCTACACAGCTCAATGCTGAATGTCAGTGATTTATCACGCTCTATTGGTATTTCTGTACCGACTATCAATAAATATCTTGATTTATTAGAAGGTGGTTTTTTAGTCCGTCGCTTACAACCCTATTTTGTCAATATGGGTAAACGCCTTGTAAAAACACCTAAAATCTATCTCAGAGACAGGGTTTTCTTATAAAACATATAACATCTTGAAACCGCCTGTTTTAACGGGCGGATTTAAAATAAAACTACAACTCACATCTATCATCTTTTCAAAA
>JANLRG010000811.1:0-1487 GCA_031361545.1 Bacteroidota bacterium | reverse complement strand
TTAATGACCGAAACTCCATTATCTACAGCCCAATGAATAGCATTACTTGTGTTTTGTTCAAAATTCATAGTTGACACTCGACCTAAGGACATCAATTTTGAATTTGGTGCAATACCTGATACCCCTAGGTTGTTATCAAGTGCAGCAATTATTCCAGCTACTGCAGTTCCATGATTAGTAGGAATAGGAGTTAAATTACCGGGAACGCCTGCATCAACATTAAACCCTGGAACAATATTATTACTTAAATCAGGATGTGTTTCTTGAATTGGTATATCTAAAACGGCAATTATTATATTTGGATTTCCTTTAGTTACATCTCGAGCTTCACAGATTTTAATATCCATACCAGGAATTCCACTAAAATTAGCAAAATTTCCAAGTTGATTCAGATTTTGCCCTGTGTTCTTCAAACCCCATTGTAGATTAAAGTCAGGTTCCGTAGGGCAATTTATCAAGTTATCAATCGCAAATTGCTTCGTATCAGATGCTGTATTACCTGTGGTTAGAAGTTTATGGTCAGAGGAAGTTGGGTCATCATAGACAAAGCTAGGCTGTGCAATTTCAAAATACCCCGTTTCAAAAAAATAATTAGCCATATCAAGAGAATTACCTTTTGATTTTTTTGTAGCGTATAAAGTGTACCATAAAGGCATAAATTCATTTTGCCAACCTATCTCTGTTTGAGTTAATAAAGCTACCTCAGTTAGTTTTGAATAATCAGATGGCGATTTTAATTTAACATAGAACAGGTGGGATAATCCTAAATCCTGCCCATTTTTAGTTTTAAAATAAGGATTTGCTCTTTTAACATTGACATTTTGATTCAAATTAGATAAAAGTGTATTTGTAGTAGCTATCTCCGCTTGACCAGAGATTTCTAATTCCGACCATACAACAGTTCCTTTTTTTAAAAGATTGTCTTTCTGATTTTTTTTGACTTTTATTCCTATATCTAATCCAAGTAATCTTAATAAATCAATGTCGTTATTTTGAGTTGTGTCATTGAATACAACTAATATTTTTGATGGATTTGGTACTAAATAGATTTTTTCAGATTTGTAATAATAAAAAGGATTGCTGGTTTGTGATGAGAGATGAAGGCAAAAGAAGAGTAAAAACATGCCTAAAAGAAAGTTAGCCTTTGATAAATAAGCACTGATACGTGCAGATGAGCATTGATACGTGTTTAATGAATTCATAATGTAGTAAATTTAAGGATTAGGAAATATTTAATTGTCTGTGCAAGTATAAGTACAATAATTTAGGCAATCAAAACTTTAACACATAAAGTAAAACATAACTTTAATAAAGTTTTATAAAAACGATTAGTTTTAAATAAACTCATCCGCCGCCTTCGCCTCTTTCAAATCTATCAATGGCACATTCACCCGCTTCATCGTTTCAAGCGTAGCCGCTACGGTAGAAAGACCGGGCGCAAAGAACAAACCAAGCACAGGAACGGATAAAAGCGTCAAAAACATAGC
>JANLRG010000250.1:0-9162 GCA_031361545.1 Bacteroidota bacterium | reverse complement strand
CAAATTTACTATTGTCCTTTACATTCGAATTCTAGGTAATAGGCTTCTCCCATACACGCTTGCTGCGTCAATCGTGTATGGATTTTTTGAGAAACTATTCAACTGCAAACGTATAATAATTACTATCAATGAAAAGAAGTATACGCTTTCTCTTAATTGCGACTCTACCGATGATCGCGATTCTTTTTTCTACAAATGTATTTGCACAAAAAACACAATCAAACGTTGCTAATAGATCATTGTTGGCATGTGGTATCCCTTCAAACCTAGTGTCCACAAACATTGCCCCAACATCGGCAACAGTTTCTTGGACGAGTGTTAGTGGAGCAAACCGTTATGTGTTGCAATATCGTATATCGGGAGTTGCTACATGGACATCAATTTCTACGACGACAAAATCAAAAAGCTTGGTCGGATTAGTGAGCTCTACTTTATATGAGTATCAAGTTCAATCAATATGTGGATCCGGTTCAAGTGATTTTTCTTCGACAGTTTATTTTTCTACGATGGACCCATGTGTTAGCCCTGGTCTATTGACTGCCGTTTCCGTTAATGCAACAACTGAAAACCTGGGCTGGGCAAACATCCCGGGAATTATGTATTACAACTTTCGTTACCGAGTTACCGGAACAACTTCATGGACAACCGATTCTTCAATTACTAACTCAAAAACTATAAGCGGATTAATTGTAGCTACATCCTATGACTATCAAGTGCAAACAAGATGTACTCCGGGAATACTAAGTCCTTACGGAGCAACCTCAAATTTTACAACTATAAATGGAACAGCCTTTTGTGGAGTTGCCACTATGTTGTCAGCAACATCTATTACTACATCAAGTGCTGCTTTAGGATGGTCGGCAGTAAGTGGAGCTATCAACTACACTATTCAATACAGAGTAAGCGGAACAACAGCATGGACGAGTACGTCATCAGTAACAGCATCGAAAGCAATTAGTGGATTAATAGCCGCTACATTATATGAATTCCAAGTACAAACAGTTTGTACCACAGGAACAAGTGCATTCTCGGCATCGGGAACATTTACAACAACAGCTGCACCATGTACAGTAGCAACAGGATTATCATCAGCATCGATTACTACAACAGGCGCAACAGTAAGTTGGACAGCAGTGAGTGGAGCAACGAGCTACAATGTTCAGTATAGAGTGAGTGGAACAACGGCTTGGACGAATGCAGCATCAACCACAACATCTTTAGCATTGACAGGATTAACATCAGCAACGTTATATGAAATCCAAGTACAAACAGTTTGTACCACAGGAACAAGTGCATTCTCAGCATCGGGAACATTTACGACAAGTGCAGCACCATGTACAGTAGCAACAGGATTAGCATCAGCATCGATTACTACAACAGGCGCAACAGTAAGTTGGACAGCCGTGAGTGGAGCAACGAGCTACAATGTTCAGTATAGAGTGAGTGGAGCAACGGCTTGGACAAGTACAACATCAGCCACAACATCTTTAGCATTGACAGGATTAACATCAGCGACCTTATATGAATTCCAAGTACAAACAGTTTGTGCCACAGGAACAAGTGCATTCTCAGCATCGGGTACATTTACAACAACATCTGCACCTTGTACAGTTCCGACAGGATTAACATCGGCATCAATTACACCAACAGGAGCAACATTAAGTTGGACTGCGGTGAGCGGGTCTACAAGTTACAATGTTCAATATAGAGTGAGTGGAACAACAACGTGGACAACTATAGCAACAACAGCAATATCGAAAGCGATAACAGGATTATCATCGGCGACACTTTATGAGTTCCAAGTACAAACAGTTTGTACAACAGGAACGAGTGCATTCACAGCATCATCAACATTTACAACAACAGCGGCGCCTTGTACAGTTGCGACAGGATTAACATCGGCAGCAATCACTACAACGGGAGCAACACTAAGTTGGACAGCAGTGAGTGGAGCTACAAGTTACAATGTGCAATACAGAGTAAGTGGAACAACAACGTGGACGAGCACAACAACATCAACAACAACATCAATTCTTACAGGATTATCATCGGCGACACTTTATGAATTCCAAGTACAAACAGTTTGTACAACAGGAACAAGTTCATTCTCGGTATCGGGAACATTTACGACAACAGCTGCGCCATGTACAGTAGCAATAGGATTAGCATCAGCATCGATTACTACAACAGGCGCAACACTAAGTTGGACTGCAGTGAGTGGAGCAACAAGTTACAATGTTCAATATAGAGTAAGTGGAACAACAACGTGGACGAGCACAACAACATCGACTACTTCATTAACACTTACCGGCTTAATATCAGCGACACTTTATGAGTTCCAAGTACAAACAGTTTGTGCTACAGGAACAAGTTTATTCTCGGCATCGGGAACATTTACAACAACTGCGGCGCCTTGTACAGGTGCGACGGGATTAGCATCAGCATCGATTACTACAACCGGCGCAACAATAAGTTGGACAGCCGTGAGTGGAGCAACAAGTTACAATGTTCAATATAGAGTAAGTGGAACAACAACGTGGACGAGCACAACATCGACAACGACATCGAAAGCAATAACAGGATTAACCTCAGCGACACTTTATGAATTCCAAGTACAAACAGTTTGTACAACAGGAACGAGTGCATTCTCAGCATCATCAACATTTACAACAACAGCAGTTGCATGTGGAGTAGCCGATATCAATTTATTCGGAACAATTAATATTACTTCAGCAACAGCGACTGTTTATTGGACAGCAGTGAGTGGAGCATTGAGTTACAACGTACAATACAGAGTTTTTGGAACAACAACGGCTTGGTCAACAGTATCAACGACTGCGGCAACTGCAAACTTGAGTGGTTTAGCAGCAACAACAAAATATGAATTTCAAGTACAAACAATTTGTAGCGGAGGAAGCGGAGCATTTTCTGCCAGCGGGGTTTTTACAACCATAGCTTACAGTTGTGGTGTGCCGGTATCAACATCATTTACAACAACAGGAATAACATCAAGTGCTGCAACCGTAAATTGGTCGGCAGTTACAGGAGCAGTAGGTTATAAAGTACAATATAGAGTAAATGGATCAGGAGCAGCATGGTCATTTCTTTCTGTAACACTTAATTCAGGAACAATAACAGGACTTGCATCTTCTACGGTTTACGAATTTCAAGTTCAGACGAACTGTACAAGTGGAACGAGTGCATTTTCTGCATCAGGAACATTTACAACTTCTGCATCATCTTGCGGACTTACAAATGTAGCGATGTTTACCGCTACGAACACAACAGCAAGTTCATGTACAGTTGGATGGTCGGCAGTTACAGGAGCTACAAGTTACAATGTACAATACAGAATAAAATTAACTGCAGGAGCTTGGAGTACAATTAGCAGCTCAGGAATTACAGCAAACTTAACCGGACTTACATCAGCAACACAATATGAGTTCCAAGTGCAAACAGTATGTACATCGGGAACAAGTGCATTCACTACTTCAGGAATTTTCACAACATTAACAGTTACTACTTGCGGCGTTCCGAGTGGAGCTATTGGCGGAGCAATCACTTCAACATCGGCAACGCTAAATTGGACAGCAGTAAGTGGAGCTTCAAGTTATGCAATTCAATACCGCAAAACAGGAGTAACATCATGGACAAGTGGAACATCAACAATCAATTCATTTGGATTAGTAGGATTGTTAGCAGCAACTGCATATCAATTTCAAGTGCAAACAATATGTAGCGGAGGAAGCAGTGCGTTTTCAAGCACAGCATCATTCACAACAAATTCAACAGGATCAGTTGCGCTTCCTGTTCCTGATCACGTAGTAGTAGTTGTTTTTGAAAACCACGCGTATCAACAAATTATTGGAAATAGTGCTGCACCACATATTAATGCATTTGCAGGAGAAGCGAGCACAACTTTGTTTACACAGTCGTATGCAATTGAGCATCCAAGTCAGCCAAACTATTTAGATTTATTTGCCGGAGGAAATCAAGGCGTAACAAATAATAATTTACCGGCAGCACATTTTACATCGATGAATCTTGCAAAAGCATTATTGAATGTTGGAAGAACATTTAAATATTATTCAGAAGATCTTCCGAGCATTGGATGGGATGGAGAAACGAGTGCCGGATATGCAAGAAAACATAATGCACTGGCAAACTGGATGGGAACAGGCACCAATCAGGTTTCGACTGCATTGAATTTACCTATGACATCTTTCCCAACAGATTTTACAACGCTTCCAACCGTATCGTTTGTGTCACCGAATTTAACCAACAGTATGCACGATGGAACAGGCAATGCAGCAATTACAGTTGGAGACAATTGGTTTTATACAAAAATTTATCCTTACGTAGTATGGGCAAGAACGCATAACAGTTTATTGATCTTTACATTCGATGAAGATGATAACGTTAGCGCAAATAGAGTAGCTACAATTTTTTCCGGACAAATGGTTACAGCCGGGCAAAACGCAACAGGAGTGAATCACTACAATTTGTTGAGAACAATTGAAGACATGTATGGAACAGCACATTCAGGAAATGCAGCCTCTGCAGCGCCAATTCATGGATGCTGGACAAACGGATATCGTATATCGAATAAAGCAGACGTAAAAGAAGAATTGAATTTATCGGTTTATCCAAATCCGACATCTACAGATTTTAATATTAGTTATACGCTCAATGAAAGTTCGGTTGTATCGATTCGATTAATGGACATGGTTGGCAAAGTAATTATCGATGATGTTTATGCAATACAAGAAGCAGGACACTACGATTTAGCTTTATCGGTTGAGACATTAAATTTGAAAGACGGAATTTATTTTATGGAGATGATTGTGAATGGACAGCGGACAATTAAAAAGTTGGTTGTTGATAAGAGGTAGATTGAATTAATTAATGATCCAATAAGTTTATAGGAATATAATTGAAAAATAAAAACCGAAATAAACTTATTTAGAAATATAATAGTTCATTTAGATTGGATCTCTTACTATTTTTGAGTCATCATTAAGGAGAGTTAGGGATTATTCAATTTTAATGAAACACACTGCGGTCCGGCAGAAGCTTTTGCTTCTGCCGGACTTTTTTTGAGTAATTTTTGCCTGATGAAAATTAATACTGATATCTGAATTTAAGTTGAAAGATTTCTAGAAAATAAAGAACATTGAAAGCAGCTCAATTTTGGGAAATGAAAAAGAAATACTAAGGCGAATCAAAATAGTGCACATAAAAAAAGGTCGGTGTGGGCCGACCTATTTATGTGTAAGTTGTTAAACATATAAACGTCAGTTATCTCGCAGCGGTCATCATTTTACACTGGTGAAAAGTGCCGTTTTGATTGGTAACTTCCAATTGATAAACATAATCGCCACTTGGAATATTTAAGTCGGCAAGATTTAATTCTATTCGATGATCGCCAGGCGACATACTACTGCGAACGATCTCTTTTACTTTTTTACCGGTCAAATCGTATAGCTCAATTTTTACATCGGAGTTATTTGTTAAGTTGAAAGGAATAGAAGTTGATCCAACATAAGGATTAGGATAATTTTGTGCCAGTTTAAACTGACCACCTGTTTCCGGTTCTAAATTCCACAATCCAGTAGTAGAAGATGCGTTGATGGCAACTTCTAAAAACGAGTCATAACCATTTACGGGATCGCCGGTGAGAGTTGCTAATTGTAAAGCATAACCATCAGAGAAAACATTGTCGTTATTGAATGTTGTAGGATCTGGGCCGTAGTTAGAATACGGAAGATTAGAAGTAAGCAAAGCATTTTTTTCAGCAACAGGGAAGGTAAGCTGAGATGTAACTTGAAGCATAGAGCTTAAATACACTTGGAAATGGATATGACAAATTCGCCCACTGTACCAGCCCGGGAAAATAGTAATGAAATCTACTTCACCTAATGCGTTCGTCATTTGAATTCCGCGGCACCATCTTGCAGTACTATAATTAATCGAACCTTGCTGGCCATTCGTTGTGTAACCTGAATAATAACCATTCGCATTGCAATGCCAAATATCTATACGAGCGTTTTGAATCGGTAAACAATCGTTTGCGGAGATGATTTTAAGTTTAATACGGTGAACAATTCCGGCTTCGGTTTCGTGAATGTCTTGACGAAAATATGTTGCATTACTACTAAGGTTTAAAGGATATGGACCTGCAGTTTCAGAAGGAACTAGTGTGCAACTTGCTGTTGCATTCGTTCCATTATTACTCGCTCTTGTTTTTCCAAAAGGCAGTAATGTAGCAAAGCCGGCCATTCCCGCTGCTTTAAGAAAATCTTTTCTTTCCATTGTTGCTTGTTGTTTGGTGAATGCAAAAATAGATTAATACAACAAACGAAAAACAACTTGCGGAATAGAGGTTGTCTTCATAGATAAAAAATAAAAAAAGAATAGTCGAATAAGGATCAATTTTTCATACAAGTAGGAGCGAAAATGAATTTAGCAATTCTTAAATTTGATCATTGAACAATGATTTTTTTCACAACTCTGTTTTTATAATTTTCTCCGGATAAAATCAAATAATAAACACCTGCCGGAAAAGTGTTTAAGTTTATCGCAGCAGGCAAGTTTAGCTTTTCATTTTTAATTATTTCTTTCCCTAATGCATCAAAACAATTTAGATGAATTGAAAAAATAGTTTCAGATGAAATTGAAATACTTTCGTTTTGTTTTACAAGTGTTGGATAGATTGCGAAATTGTTTTCAGTAAACAATTCATTTACATTTAAACAAAAATCAAAATCGATAACAACATCGTCGAAAGCTTTGCATCCGTTTGTATCGGTTACTAAAACGCTGTAATAATTTGTTGCCACAAGTGTTGAACTAACAGAGAATGTTTGATTACTGCTGCTGTCTTGCCAGAGATATGAAGCATATCCTGCACCAGGGTTTAATGTTAGCGTGTCGTTTATACAAACCAGCGTATCGTTTGTAATATTAATATTTGCTGCGGGTGAAATTGAAAGTTGAATGGAATCAGTTGCGCTACAAAATCCATTGTTGTAAGAGATGGAATAGATACCCGATTGTGTAACAGAAATTGTTGAATCGCTACTTCCTGAATTCCATTGCCAGTTATTTATTAATGGTGAAGAAAGTACGAGAGCATTGTTTGTACAATAGCTGCTATCGGGACCAAGATTAAAAGGAGGAAGCGTTTTTATTTCGACACGAATAGCATCAGATGCTATGCAATGATGACTATCGCGAACAGTTACAGAATATACGCCGGAAGTAAAAGCAGTATCGAATGAGTTGGCACTTGCATTATTCCAAACATACGATTGAAAACCGGAACCGGCATTAAGTACAAGCGAAGTTGTGTCGCAATGAATGATATCGGGACCGAGAGTAACCATAGTCGGAAAATAAGAGACAACAGAAATTGAATCTGATACTTGAGTGCTATCTGGTGCTGTGAGCGTAGCAGAATAGCTTCCTGCCGAATTTATGATGATTGACTGAGTAGTTGAATTATTGTTCCATAGATAAGTGTAACCAGAAGCGAGTGAAAGTTGTAATGAGTCGCCAAAGCAGAGATCATGATACGTAGAAGTAAGAAGCGGAAACGATACACCGGCTGATCCACTGCTATCCGTTTTAATGAGAATGGCTTTTCGATTGCCGAAACTATAAGTGGTTCCGCTGAGAAGATAACCGCCATCGGAAGTAACAAGGAGATTAGAAAATTTTTCGTCGCCTGCTCCGCCGAAATTTTTAGACCAAATTAAATTTCCTTGCGAATCCATTTTGCATAAAACAATTTGTTCATCACTTAGCTGAGCATTTCCTGCAATGAGGATCGTACTATCAGGAAGAATTTTCAGTGATACATTAGTACCGGAAAATGGAATTGCTTTTGTCCAGAGAATAGTACCGGTAAGATCGGTGCGAGAGAAAGACGAATTGTTAGAAAGAATATAACCTTGATTAAAAACAGTGTCGATGTTCAGATAATTATCGACTAAAGTGGTTACAAAGTTTGCTGTATTTTGATCAGACGTATCGAGAACAGAAGCCGTAATTGGTACAGAGTCGTAGCAATTAATAATGATGGTACTTATTGAAGCAAAGCGATCGTTACCGGTAAAGCGAATAGCTTCTTTGCTATAGTTCCAAGCGTTAGGAGAAATTTCACTACCCCATACCGTGTTGTTATTTGCATCCACTTTGTAGATGGTCAACGGATTGTTACACATAGGGTCGTCGCTCCAGATTTGATAAGCAAAAAGATTATCGGGAGCGGTATAAACGGCGAGGCCGATAGTGCTACCAACGCCGCCATAAATTTGAGTACGGGAGAAAGTAGTGTTGCCCGAAGAGTCGGCCCGAAGGAGGTAAGCAGTGAAGTAACGTTCATCTTCACCGATGACAAAATAATTATTTTGAAGATCGGCGGCGATGCAAGCAGCATGTTGGCCGGAGTCGCCTATACTGAAGCGGCGAAATTCATTACCGGCAGGATCGATACGGATAATGATATTGCCGAGAGAATTATCGCAGACGAAAGAGAAGTTGGTATCGGCAGTTTGAACAACATGAACACCTTTAAGTGAATCGGAGATGTTGAAGTCGGAGAATATTTTAATAAAAGTAGATTGCGCGGAGAGGGCAATAGAGCATACCGAAAGAGTAAAAGCGAGTAGAAGTTTTTTCATAAGGGGAGGAAGTAAGGCACAATATAATGAATAATTTGAAGGTCGAGAATTGCCGATCGAGATTTGTAATTTGGGGATTGCGGAATGATGGACGAGCATGTAGTTAAGAAGGGCCGCATTAAAAACAAGGCATTTCCAATTAAAAACAAGTAGCAATAATAAGTAAAGAAGGTGCAGAGCAGTTGATGGGACAGGCAAAAAACGAAAATCCTGGTACCAGCCATGCCCCTCGAAACACGATCTTCGAAACACGATTTCGATTTTCGATTTCGAAACACGACCGTCGAATCTCGACCTTCGAAACACGAGCTTCGAATCTCGACTTTCAAATCTCGATTTCGAAACACGACTTTCGATTCTCGACCTTCGATTCTCGACCTTCGAAACACGAATTTCGATTCTCGACCTTCAATTCTCGATCTTCGAAACACGACTTTCGATTCTCGACCTCCAATTCTCGATTTCAAAAAAAAACACT